>JBPEXR010000353.1:0-1627 GCA_052031355.1 Paracoccaceae bacterium | reverse complement strand
GAGGGCTTCGTCACCCGCGCCCACGGCCGCGCCAGCTGGCAGGCGGCGCTACGCATGGCCGCGCTGGCGCCGGTGGCCGATGCCACGCGCCGCGGTGCCCGCGACGCGCCCGAACGGCTCGCCGCCCTTGTCGCGGCCCTCTCCGCCACGCTGCGCCAGCCGCCCGAGGTGCTGCTCGAGGATCTGGGCACCTGGCTGGTCTGGTCGGCCCCCGGCGGCGCGGTGCGGCGCCTGCTGCGCTTCGGCGGCGCGGGGTTCGAGGAATTCCTGTTCTCGCTCGACGATCTGCACGACCGGGTGCGCCTCGCCGTTCCCGACCTGCGCCTGCCGCGCACCGAGGTGGAGGAGCGCGCGCCCGGCGAGTTCCGGCTGACCTGCCACGGGCCGCTGCCGGGCTTTGCGCATGTGCTGGTGGGCGTGCTGCGCGCCATGGCGGACGATTACGGCGCGCTGGCGGTGATCGAGCCGCCGGAGGCCGAACGCCCGGACAGCGCGGCGCCGGGCCCCATCATCGTGCGCCTGGTCGACCGGGCCTTCGCCGACGGTCGCGCCTTCGCCCTGGCCAGCGCGGAGCGGCCGGGATGAGCGGGGCCTCGGGGCCAGTCGCGCCGCCCCGCGCGCCCTGCCACCCGCTGCCCGAGGCGGCGGCGCTGGACCTGCTGTGCCCCATGCACCTGCTGGTGGACGCGAGCGGACGTTTCGTGCACGCCGGCCCGACCCTGCGCCGCCTCTGGCCCGAGGCGACGTCCCCCGGTGCCGCCTTCGCCGCGCTGTTCGAGATCACCCGCCCGCGCGGCTGCCGCGACCTGGCGCAGGCCGCGGCCTGCCCAGGCGGGCTGCGGCTGAAACCGCGGGATGCGGAAGGGGCGACGTTGAAGGCGCTGGCGGTGCGCTGGCCCGCGCGGGGGGAGGCGCCGGATCTGACCCTCGCCAACCTCTCCTTCGGGATCAACCTGGCCGAGGCGGTCGCCCGCTTCGGCCTGACCCACGCGGATTTCGCGGCCACCGACCTGGCGATCGAAATGCTTTACCTCCAGGAAGCGAAGGGCGCCGCCATGGCCGCGGCGCACCGGCTGAACGAGCGTCTGGACCGGGCGCGGCTGCGTGCCCTGGAAGCGGCGGAGACAGACGCGCTGACCGGCCTGGCCAACCGGCGCGCGGCCCTCGCGCGGCTGGCGCATCTGCGCCGCGCCGGCCTGCCCTTCGCCGTCATGGCGCTGGACCTCGACCACTTCAAGCATGTGAACGACGCGCTGGGCCATGCGGCCGGCGACCATGTGTTGCGCCATGTCGCGGCCGCCCTGCGGGCCGAAACGCGGGCCGATGACCTGGCGGTGCGGCTGGGCGGGGACGAGTTTCTGCTGGTCTTGCCGGGGCTGACGGAGGCGGGCCATCTGCGCGCGCTGGCGCTGCGCATCCTGGCGCGGCTGGACGAGGGCACCGAACACGCCGGGCGCCCCTGCCGCTGTGGCGCCTCCATCGGCGCGGCGATCGCGCCACCGGGCTGGGGCGGCGCGGCGCAGGACGGAGACGCGGGCGAGGGGGGCGCGGCGCTGCTGGCGGCGGCGGATGCGGCGCTCTACCGTGCCAAGGGCGCGGGCCGCGGGCGCTATGCCTGCGCGCCGCC
>JBPEXR010000352.1:0-3697 GCA_052031355.1 Paracoccaceae bacterium | reverse complement strand
CCGAAGATCCCGCCGTCGGCCAAAAAGCCGCCGCCCCAGATCCAGTGCACCACCGGCGCATAGCACAGCAGCATCCAGAGGCCGGAGAACAGCAGCACGAAGCCGAAGCCGATCCGCTCGACATAGGCGCCGACGATCAGCGCCGGGGTGATGATGGCGAAGGTCATCTGGAAGGCGAAGAAAAGAACCTCCGGCAGCGTGCCGGAGAGGGTCTCGCCATCGACGCCCGCCAGGAAGACACGGTCCAACCCGCCCCAAAGGCCGCCGCCCCCGGGCCCGAAGGCGATGGAATAGCCCAGGACGAACCACAGAACGCTCATCAAACAGGCGATGGCGTAGCACTGCATGAAGACCGACAGCACGTTGCGGGCGCGCACCAGCCCCCCGTAGAAAAGCGCGAGCCCCGGCAGGGTCATGAAAAGGACCAGCGCGGTGGCAACGATGATCCAGGCGGTATCGGCGGCGTTCATGGGGCAGTCCTCGGGCTATGGCGTTTCACCGCAAATGTCCCAAGGCGGCGCCCCGGCAAAGCCCGGCGGGGCGGCAGGGTGCCGAAAAACAGGGCTTTTTGCGAAATGCCCGGAAATTGGGCAGTTCGGCGCAGGCCCTGCCTGCGAAACGCGCGTTAAAGGGATGCTTGGCGCGTGCCGCGCCGGGACCGCTCAGCCTTCGCTTAGTGCGGCGTGCAGCAGCTCCAGTGCGTGGTCGGCGGTGGCCGCGCGCACGCCGGCGCGGCCCAGGGCGCCGAAGTCCCGCGTCTCGCACAGCGTGGCCGCATCGCGCCGCGCCAGGGCGAAACAGACCCGCCCCTCGGGCTTGGCCTCGCTGCCGCCCGGCCCGGCGATCCCGGTGACGGAGACCGCGAGATCGGCCCTTGCGGCGCGCAGCGCGCCCTCGGCCATCTCGCGGGCGACCTCCTCGGAGACCGCGCCGTGGGCCTCGAGGGTGGCGGGCAGAACGTTCAGGAGCTGCGTCTTGGCGCGGTTGGCGTAGGTGACGAAACCGAAGTCGAAGACCGCCGAGGCGCCCGCCACCTCCGTCAGCCGGGCCGAGATCAGCCCGCCCGTGCAGCTTTCGGCAGTGGCGATGCGCAGCCCCCGCGCGCGGGCGGCGGCGATGATCTGCGCGGCGAGATCGCTCATCCCAGCAGCCACAGGTGCGCCAGCGCGCCGAGGGCGATCACCAGCATCCCGGCGATGAGGCCGGCGAAGACATCGTCGAACATCACCCCGAAGGTGCCGCTGCGCCGGTCCGCCCAGCCGACGGGGCCGGGTTTCCAGATGTCGAAGAGGCGGAACAAGATGAAGGCCGCGATCCAACCGGGCCAAAGCGCCAGGATATCCGCCCCCGCGAACTGCGCGCCGAAGCTGACGGGCCAAAGCGCCAGCCACTGGCCCACCAGCTCGTCGATCACCACCTCGCCGGGGTCGTGATCCGCCGCGCCGCGGGTCACCTCGGCAATGGCCCAGAGGCCGACCGCCAGCGCCACGCCGGTGCCCAGCGCCACGGCCCAGAAGCCGCCGGCCTGGTGCAGCAACCACAGCAGCGGCAGCGCGGCCAGCGAGCCCCAGGTGCCCGGGGCGGGGCGCAGCAGCCCCGCGCCGAAGACCGTGGCCAGCGCCCAGGCCAGGCGGTTGCGGGGTGCCGCGCCCGTCATGCCTGCACCAGCGTTGCGGTGGCCAGCGCCGCGATCCCTTCCTCGCGCCCGGTGAAGCCCAGCCGTTCGCTGGTCGTGGCCTTCACGCTGACACGCCCGGGCGCGATCTTCAGCACCTCGGCCAGCCGCGCCTGCATCGCCGCGGCATGCGGCCCGATCTTCGGCGCCTCGCAGATCAGCGTGCAATCGACATTGCCGATGGCAAAGCCGCGGCTGCGCGCCAGATCGCCGGCGTGGGCCAGGAAAATCTCGCTGGCGGCGCCTTTCCACTGGGGATCGCTGGGCGGAAAATGGCGCCCGATGTCGCCCTCGGCCAGCGCGCCGTAGATCGCATCGGTCACCGCGTGCATGCCGACGTCGGCGTCCGAATGCCCCTCCAGCCGCGCGCTGTGGGGCAGGGTCACCCCGCAGAGCGTCACCTCCGTCCCCGGGGCGAAGCGATGCACGTCGAAACCGTTTCCAAGTCGAATATCCATTCTGCCCCGCAATATGGCCTCCGCGCGGGGAAAATCCTCTGCGCGGGTGATCTTCAGGTTGTCCTCATGCCCCGGCACGATGGTCACGTCCAGCCCGGCGGCGCGGGCGATCTGCACGTCGTCGAAAGCCCCGCCGCTGCCCGCCTGCGCCGCATGGGCGCGGTGGGCGGCAAGGATCGCCTCGAAATGAAAGCCCTGCGGCGTCTGGGCGCGATACAGCCCCTCGCGCGGGACGGTCTCGGCCACGCGTCCGTCCTGGCCGCGCCAGAGGGCATCTGTCACCTCCAGCGCCGGGGCGGCGGCGGGGGCGTCTTCCAGCGCGTCCAGCACCGCGTCGATCACCGCCGGCGGCGTGCAGGGGCGCGCCATGTCGTGGATCAGCACCGCGTCCCAGGGGCCTTCTTTGGCCAGCGCCTCCAGCCCGGCGCGGGCCGAATCGGCGCGGGTGGCGCCGCCGGTGCACCAATCGGTGCCGGCCGGCAGGTGATGCGCCTCGCCGGGGGCGAGCGCGACAAGGACCTGCGCGATGCGCGGATGGGCGGCGAACGCTTCCAGCGTCCAGTCGGCCAGCCGCCGCCCGGCCAGGGGCTGCCATTGCTTGGGCAGGGGGCCGCCCGCGCGGGTGCCGCGCCCGGCGGCCAGGATCAGGGCTGCAACGCGCATGATGCTCCTCTTTTCCGGGTTGCCCCTACTTACGCGCCGCTCTTTGCACTGGCAATTGCCCGGGCAATGCGCCTAAATTTTGTGCAAACGCCCGTTTTCGCGGCGCCCGGCCCGGTAGCGGGCTGCGGATGGCTTGTGCCCCGCCCGCACCAGGCCTAGCACCGCCGCAGAGGATGAAAGGACGCCCCATGCTTGCGCTGCGTGACCGCCGGATCGACCCGCCCGTGCTGCTGGCCCCGATGGCCGGGATCACCGATCTGCCCTACCGCTCGCTGGTGGCGCGTTTCGGCGCGGGGCTCGTCGTCTCCGAGATGGTGGCCAGCCAGGAAATGGTGCAGGCCAAGCCCGGCGTGCGCGAGAAGGCCGAACTTGGCGCAGGGCGCGAGAATACCGCCGTGCAGCTGGCCGGCCGCGAGGCGCACTGGATGGCCGAGGCGGCGCGGCGGGTCGAGGCGCAGGGCGCGCGGCTGATCGACATCAACATGGGCTGCCCGGCCAAGAAGGTGACCAGCGCCAGCGGCTCCGGCGCCTCCGGCTCGGCACTGATGAAGGACCTCGATCATGCGCTGACGCTGATCGAGGCGGTGGTCGGCGCGGTTTCGGTGCCCGTCACGCTGAAGACGCGCCTCGGCTGGGACGACGCGATGCGCAATGCGCCCGAGCTGGCGCGCCGGGCGGAGGGCGCCGGCGTGCAGATGGTGACGATCCACGGGCGCACCCGCTGCCAGTTCTACAAGGGCAGCGCCGATTGGGAGGCGGTGCGCGGCGTGGTGGAGGCGGTCTCGATCCCCGTCGTGGTGAACGGCGATATCACCAGCCCCGCCAAGGCACGCCGCGCGCTGCAGCAATCTGGCGCGGGGGGCGTGATGATCGGGCGCGGCGCCCAGGGTCGGCCCTGGCT
>JBPEXR010000351.1:0-5132 GCA_052031355.1 Paracoccaceae bacterium | reverse complement strand
GCCGGTCCAGATCGTCCCCGATCAGGTTCTCCATCTCGACGTCCAGCTGCCGCGCCCCGTCGCCCAGCGGCCAGCCGGCCACGGCGCGGATGTGCTGCTCGAACTGGTCGATGGCGCAGCCTAGCTGCGTCCAGTGGCCGGAGTTGTGCACCCGCGGCGCGATCTCGTTCACCACCAGCCCGCGCGGCGTGACGAACAGCTCCACCCCCAACACCCCGACGTAGTCCAGCGCGTTGAGGATGCGCCCCGCCAGCAACACCGCGTCGGTGCGCTGTGCGCCGCTGAGGCGGGCCGGCACGCGGGTGCGGCGCAGGATGCCGCCCTCGTGCAGGTTCTCGCCGGGATCGAAGCAGGCCACCTCGCCCGAGGGGCCGCGGGCGGCGATGACGGAAACCTCGTGGCTGAACTCCACGAAGCCCTCAAGGATTGCCGGCGCGCCCTGCATCTCGGCCAGCGCCTGCGCGGCGTCCTGCGGGTCCATGATCCGGGCCTGGCCCTTGCCGTCGTAGCCGAAGCGGCGGGTCTTCAGGATCGCCGGCGTGCCGATCTGCTGCAGCGCCGCCTCCAGCGCCGCGCCATCGGGCACGTCGGCGAAGGGCGCGGTGGCAAGGCCCAGATCGGCGAGGAACTGCTTTTCGGTCAGCCGGTCCTGGCTGACGCGCAGCGCCTCGCGGCCCGGCCGGATCGGGCGCAACGCCTCAAGCGCGTCCAGGGCGGCGGTAGGGATATTCTCGAACTCGTAGGTGATGACATCGACGGCTTTCGCAAAACGCTCCAGCGCGGCGACATCGTCGTAGGGGGCGACGGTGGCGCGGTCCGTCACCTGCATCGCCGGGGCGCCTTCGGCGGGGTCGAAGACATGGCAGCGCAGGCCCAGGCGGGCCGCGGCCAGCGCCAGCATGCGGCCCAGCTGGCCGCCGCCGAGAATGCCGATGGTGCTGCCCGGGGGCAGGGGGGCGCGGTCACTCATCCTCCGGCACCTCCGGGATCGAGGCAGAGAGCGCGGCGCGCCAATCCTCCAGCCGCTGCGCCAGCGCGGGGTCCTGCAGCGCCAGGATCTGCGCCGCCATCAGCGCCGCATTGGCCGCCCCCGCGGCGCCGATCGCCATGGTCGCCACGGGATAGCCGCGCGGCATCTGCACGATGGAATAAAGGCTGTCGACGCCCGAGAGCGCCCGCGTCTGCACCGGCACGCCGATCACCGGCACCCGCGTCTTCGAGGCGACCATGCCCGGCAGATGCGCCGCGCCCCCCGCCCCGGCGATGATGGCGCAAAGCCCGCGCGATGCCGCCTCGGTGCCGTAGGTCCAGAGCCTGTCCGGGGTGCGGTGGGCGGAGACGATGCGCCGCTCGTAGGCCACGCCAAGCTCGTCCAGCAGATGCGCCGCCTCGCGCATCGTGGGCCAGTCCGACTGGCTGCCCATGATGATGCCGACCTGCGGCTGCGCGTCCTGGCCCGTGACGTCCATGCCTGTCCCCCGCCTGTGCCTTGCCGGGGTTATAGCCGCTTGCCGCCCGGGTGCAATGCCGCGCGCGCCGGCGGGGCCGCGGGCGGGCCGCGGCGCGCGCCCGCGAAGGGCCGATCAGGCGATGATGTCGGGCGTCAGGCGGTCTTCGATCAGCGCGATCCGGTCCTTCAGAAGAAGTTTCTTCTTCTTCAGGCGCTGCAACGTCAGCTGGTCGGCGGTTCCGGTGCGCACCATCGCCTCGATCGCCTCGTCGAGGTCCCGGTGTTCGCGGCGGAAATGTTCCAGCTCCACGCGCAGCACCTCGTCGGTCTTCATCGAGATATCGGTCGGAGCATTCATCCTGCGGTCACCGCGTCTTGTCCTTGGAAGTCAAAAGAATACAAGGCCCGCCGCGCTTTGGCAAAGGTCTTGCGCAGCCCCCGGCGCCGCCCCATATTTTGCCCAAGCGGTCGCCTGATCGGGGCCGCGCCATTCGACTGTCGCTTGTGAAAAGGACGTGTCATGACCAAGATGACCCTTGGCTCCTATCCCCACATGTTGGGGTTCGAGCAGCTGGAACGCCTGCTGGAACGGACGGCGAAATCCGGCAACGAAGGCTACCCTCCGTTCAACATCGAGCAGACCTCGGACCATTCCTACCGGATCACGCTGGCCGTGGCCGGGTTCTCGGAATCCGACCTGTCGATCACCGTGGAAGACCGCCAGCTCGTCGTGCGGGGCCGCCAGAAGGACGACGGCGAATCGCGCGTCTTCCTGCACCGCGGCATCGCCGCCCGCCAGTTCCAGCGCAGCTTCGTGCTGGCCGACGGGGTCGAGGTGGGCGACGCCATCATGGAAAACGGTCTGCTTCACATAGACCTGTCGCGCTCGGAGCCCGAGACGGTGGTGCAGACCATCGCCATCAAGAAAGGGTAAGCCATGGACGCCAAGCAGCACTTCATGCCCGAAACCGACCAGCGCATCGTCTACGTGCGCCCGGTGGCCGTGGGGGATCTGCCCGAGGAACTGCGCGAGCAGGCCCCGGGGGTGAAGACCCTCTACGCCGTGCACCGCGCCGACGGGGCGCGGCTGGCGCTGGTGCGCGACCGCCGGCTAGCCTTCGTGCTGGCGCGGCAGAACGACCTCGCGCCGGTGGCGGTGCACTAGGCCCTTAGGCCGCCGGGCCCGGCAGCGGCGGCCAGAGCCCGTAACGGGCATGCGCCAGCGCCGCGCAGGCGCGGTTCGCCGCGGCGCGGTCCTGCCCTTCGATCCGCGCGTCCTGCAGCTGCGGCCCCGGCACCGCACGCGGCACCGCCAGGGCGCGGGCGGCGGGCACCGTGGTGATCCCCAGCCCTGCGCGGGCGAACTGCGCCGAAAGCCAGATATCGTCCACCGCCCAGGCCGCCGCCGGGGGCATGGCCAGCGCGCCCGCGGGCAACTCGTCGGGCGCCAGAAGCACGCCGGCGAACCCCTGGGCGATCCAGGCGCCGGGCGGGGCGTGGGGGCTGCCCTCGGGCGCATCGGGCGCTGCGCGCCGCAACCGCCGGACGGCGAAAGGCGCGGCACTGGCAACGCGGCCCGGGGTCCAGGCGGCCTCCAGCGCCGCGGCCCAGCCGGGGGCATAGTCCCAATCGTCATCGCAGTAGATCAGCCGCACGCCCTGGCCGCGCAGGTGCCGGGCGGCGGCCAGCAGCTTCAGCGCTGGGCCCGCATCCTGCGCCGGGCGCAGGAGGGTGACACCGGCGGGCAGGGCCGGCACCTCCACCGGGCCGGGAAAGCGCCGGTAGCGCCGGGGAATGGCGAGGATCAGCGCCTCCGGCCGCTGGGCCAGAAACCCTTCGAGGCAGGCGCCCAGTTGCCCGAAGCGGGGCGGGATGGATGTCAGCGAGATGACGGGCATGGGCGGCGAGCCTAAACCGCCGAACCGAAACGAGAAAGGGCGCCCGGCGGGGGCGCCCTTTGCTTGTCGGGTGCGGAAAAGCGATCAGCCCGTGATCAGGCCCATGCTTTCCAGCTTCAGCAGCACCTGGTGCGCGCAGTTGTCGACGGCGACATCCTGCGTGTCGAGGCGCAGCTCGGGGTTCTCGGGCACGTCGTAGGGGTCGGAGATGCCCGTGAACTCCTTGATCTTGCCCTCGCGCGCCAGCCGGTACAGGCCCTTGCGGTCGCGCCGCTCGCATTCTTCAAGCGGGGTTGCGACATGCACCTCGATGAAGGCGCCGAACTGCTCGATCTCCTCGCGCACGGCGCGGCGGGTGGCGGCATAGGGCGCGATGGGCGCGCAGATGGCGATGCCGCCGTTCTTGGTGATCTCGCTGGCGACATAGCCGATGCGGCGGATGTTGAGGTCGCGGTGCTCTTTCGAGAAGCCCAGCTCGCTCGACAGGTTCTTGCGCACGATGTCGCCGTCCAGCAGCGTCACCGGGCGGCCGCCCATCTCCATCAGCTTGACCATCAGCGCGTTGGCGATGGTCGACTTGCCCGAGCCGGAGAAGCCGGTGAAGAAGACCGTGAAGCCCTGCTTGGACCGCGGCGGGCGGGTGCGGCGCAGCTCCTTCACCACCTCGGGGAAGGAGAACCATTCCGGGATCTCCAGCCCCTCGGCCAGGCGGCGGCGCAGCTCGGTGCCGGAGATGTTGAGGACGGTCACGCCTTCCTCGATCTCGTCCGCCGGCTCGTACTGTGCGCGTTCCTGCACGTAGACCATGTGCTTGAAGTCGACCATCTCGATGCCGATTTCATCCTGGTGCTCGCGGAACAGCTCCTGCGCGTCGTAGGGCCCGTAGAAATCCTCGCCCTGGCTGTTCTTGCCGGGGCCGGCGTGATCGCGCCCGACGATGAAGTGGGTGCAGCCGTGGTTGCGGCGGATCAGCCCGTGCCAGACGGCCTCGCGCGGGCCGGCCATGCGCATCGCCAGGTTCAGCAGGCTCATCGTGGTGGTGGAGGCGGGGTACTTGTCCAGCACCGCCTCGTAGCAGCGCACGCGGGTGAAGTGATCCACGTCGCCCGGCTTGGTCATGCCGACGACCGGGTGGATCAGCAGGTTGGCCTGCGCTTCCTTGGCGGCGCGGAAGGTCAGCTCCTGGTGGGCGCGGTGCAGCGGGTTGCGGGTCTGGAAGGCCACGACGCGGCGCCAGCCCAACTTGCGGAAGAGGGCGCGCAGCTCGTTCGGGGTGTCGCGGCGGCCGCGGAAGTCATAATGCACGGGCGGCTGGATGCCGACCACCGGCCCGCCCAGGTAGACCTTGCCCGCCTGGTTGTGCAGGTAGTTGACCGCCGGGTGCGCGCTGTCGTCGGCGCCGAAGACCTTCTCGGCTTCGCGGGCCTTGTCGGGGGTCCAGCGGTCCGTCACCGTCATCGTCGCCAGAATCACGCCTTCCTGGTCGCGCAGCGCGATGTCCTGGCCGATCTCCAGCCCCTCGGCGAACTTTTCGGAGACGTCCAGCGTGATCGGCATCGGCCAAAGGGTGCCATCCGCCAGGCGCATCGTCTCGACCACGCTGTCGTAATCCGCCTCGGACAGGAAGCCCTTCAGCGGGTTGAAGCCGCCGTTCATCAGCAGTTCCAGGTCGCAGATCTGGCGCGGCGTCAGGTCCCAGGAGGTCAGGTTGCCCGCCTCGACCTTCAGCTTCTGGGCGGACTCGTGGGAGACGTAGAGCTCGGGGATGGGGACGAGGTTGGCGT
>JBPEXR010000350.1:0-3954 GCA_052031355.1 Paracoccaceae bacterium | reverse complement strand
CCCCTCAGCCCGCGCGGATCAGCGAGCCGGCACCGTGTTCGGTGAAAAGCTCCAGCAGCACCGCGTTGGGCGCCCGCCCGTCGAGGATGGCGACGGCCCGCACCCCGGCCTCGATCGCCTCCAGCGCGGTCTCGGTCTTGGGGATCATGCCGCCGGCGATGACGCCCTCGGCGATCATCTGGCGGATGCGCTCGGCGGTCAGCTCGCTGACCACGGTGCCGGTGGCGTCCTTGACGCCGGGCACGTCGGTCAGCAGCAGCAGGCGGTCGGCCTTCAGCGCGCCGGCGATGGCCCCGGCGGCGGTGTCGCCGTTGACGTTGAAGGTCTCGCCCGCGCGGCCGGCGCCCAGCGGGGCGATGACCGGGATCATGTCGTTGGCGAAAAGCGTGTGCAGCACCTTGGGGTCCATCTGCGCCGGGGTGCCGACGAAGCCCAGGCGCTTGTCCGTCGGCTCGCAGATCATCAGGTTGGCGTCCTTGCCCGACAGACCCACCGCGCGGCCGCCCTGCGCGTTGATCGCCTGCACGATGCGCTTGTTCACCCGGCCCGAGAGGACCATCTCGACCACTTCCATGGTCGCGGCATCGGTGACGCGCTTGCCGTTCACGAAGTCCGAGCGGATGTCGAGCTTGTCGAGCATGGCGTTGATCATCGGCCCGCCGCCGTGGACGATCACCGGGTTCACGCCGACCTGCTGCATCAGAACCACGTCGCGGGCGAAGGTCTCCATCGCCTCGTCGCTGCCCATGGCGTGGCCGCCCAGCTTGATGACGACGATGGCATCGTCATAGCGCTGCAGGTAGGGCAGCGCCTGGCTGAGGGTGCGGGCGGTGGCGATCCAGTCCTGGTTCATTGTCTTGGTCATGTCGGGCCGAGCCTTGCTAGAATGCTCCTTGTTCCCGCGTCGGGCGGCGGATGGCAAGGCCTTTGCCCCGCCGCGCCCGCGGTTCGGCGGCGCAGGGGCGGGGCGGCGGTCTCAGTCCAGCGTGGCGATGAGGGCGCGCAGCGTCTCGATCCCCCAGCCTTTCTCGGAGGAGGTGACAACGATCTCCGGGTAGGCCGCCGGATGCCGGGCCAGCGCGCCGCGGACCTGGGTCAGCACCTTGGGGCGGTCCTTTTCCTTCACCTTGTCGGCCTTGGTCAGTACGCACTGGAAGGTCACGGCAGAGCTGTCGAGCAGGGACATGATCTCCTCGTCGACCTTCTTCACGCCGTGACGCGAATCGATCAGCACGAAGGCGCGGCGCAGGTTCACCCGGCCCGAGAGGTACTGCTTCAGCAGCGCCTGCCACTGCGCGACCACCTTCAGCGGCGCGTTGGCATAGCCATAGCCCGGCAGATCGACGAGATAGCGATCCTCGCCCGCGGTGAAGAAGTTGATCTCCTGCGTGCGGCCGGGCGTGTTGGAGGCGCGCGCCAGGTTGCGGGTGCCGGTCAGCGCGTTGATCAGGCTGGATTTGCCGACGTTCGACCGGCCGGCAAAGCAGACCTCCAGGCGGTCAGGCTCGGGCAGGCCGGACATGGCGACCACGCCTTTCAGGAACTGCGTCTCCCCGGCGAACAGCAGGCGGCCCTTCTCCAGCGCCTCGGGGCTGGGGGTCTCGGCCTCGGGGAAGGGCAGGGCATCGGTCATGGGCGGCCTCCGGAAGGTCCGTGGGTTCTGCGGTCTTCCGGGGGGTTTAGGCGCGGCGCGGCCTCATGCCAAGCGCAGATCGTCGCCAAGCGCGATCGGCCCGCCTTCCAGCACGCGGGCGTAGACGCCGAAATCGCGGTGGCCCCAGCCCTCTTCCAGGATGCCCAGCGTGTCGGTGTCGATGCGCCCGGTCGCGGGGTCGGCCATGGTGGCGCGGCAGCGGGTGATCGGCTCGGTCACTTCCAGCAGCGCGCCGCCGATGCGCAGGCGGCGGCCGATCCAGTCGAACTCCTCCCAGGGGGCCATGCCCTCGGCCCAGAGGTTGCCGCGAAAGCGCGCCGGGTCCAGCGCGCGGCCCGCCCGCTGCGAGAAGGCGCGCAGGCTGGAGAGGTTCAGCAGGCTGAGGGTCGGGTAATCGCTGTCGGTCATCCCGCGCGCCCCGGCGCGCACCAGGCGGGCCGGCGCGGCGCGCCCCTCCGGCACCAGCGGGCGCACCCAGTCGATGAAGGCGGCCGCGCCGGCGGGATCGGCCGGGTCGAAGGTGATCGGCGCCTGCGCGGGGTGGTCGAGGCGGTAGCGCCCGTCCGGCAGCGTCTCGGCGGTGATCGCCATGAGCTGCGGCGCCTTGGCCCCGCGGGCGAAATTGGCGCAGGGCGCCCAGGCGTCATCCTCGGCCCGGGCGGCCTCGTGCGCGACGGCCCAAAAACGATCGCCGGGCAGAACCTGCCCGGCGACCAGATCGATGGCCTTCAACGCCTCGCGACCGTGCGCCTTGATCGGGTGGCGCCAGATCTGCGCGAGGCGGGGCTTCACTTCGTGTGGCCCTTCGGCTTGGCCTTGCCCTTGGGCTTGTCCCCGCCCTCCGGCTTGGCCGCCTCCTTGGGCTTGCGCTTGAAGCTTTGGCGTATGTTGCCGAAGACATCCGGCTTGTAGCCCTGCGAGCGCATGATCAGGTACTGCTGGGTGAAGGTGATCGTGTTGTTCGCGATCCAGTACAGCACCAGCCCGCTGGCGAAGCTGCCGAGCATGAACATGAAGACCCAGGGCATCCAGGCGAAGATCATCGCCTGCGTCGGGTCGGTGGGCGCCGGGTTCAGCTTCTGCTGCAGCCACATGGAGATGCCCAGGATGATCGGCAGGATGCCCAGCGACAGGATCGCCAGGATCGAGCCGGGCTCGGGCGCGGCGAAGGGCAGCAGGCCGAAGAGGTTCAGGATCGAACTGGGATCGGGCGCCGAGAGGTCGCGGATCCAGCCCACCCAGGGGGCGTGACGCAGCTCCAGCGTGACGAAGATCACCTTGTAGAGCGAGAAGAAGATCGGAATCTGCAGAAGGATCGGCAGACAGCCCGAGGCGGGGTTCACCTTCTCCTTCTTGTAAAGCTGCATCATCTCCTGCTGCAGCTTCTGGCGGTCGTCGCCGGCGCGCTCCTTGATCTTCTCCATTTCCGGCTGCAGTTCCTTCATCTTCGCCATGGAGACGTAGGACTTGTAGGCCAGCGGGAAGAGCAGCGCCTTGATCAGCAGGGTCAGGGCGATGATCGACCAGCCCATGTTGCCGATCAGCTGGTTCAGGAAGTGCAGCACCGCGAAGATCGGCTTGGTCAGGAAGAAGAACCAGCCCCAGTCGATGCTGTCGATGAACTTGTTGACGCCCGCCTTCTGGTACTGGCGGATGGTGTCCCATTCCTTGGCGCCGGCGAAGAGCTGGGTGGTGACCTCGGCGCTGGCGCCGGGGGCCACGGTCATCGTCGGCAGCACGGCCTCGGCCTGGTAGATGTCGCGGCGCTCGTCGTACTTGGCGGCGGATTTGAACGGCCCGGTCTGGCCGGGGATCAGCGTCGTCATCCAGTAGTGGTCGGTGAAGCCCAGCCAGCCGTTCTCGGCCACCTGGGTGACCTCGGCGCGCGCGCCTTCGCGGCGCACGAAGTCGAAGTCGGTCATGTCGTCGTAATCGACCTCGGCCAGCTCGCCGTCGTACATCGCGACGAGGCCCTCGTGCAGGATGAAGAAGTTCTTCAGGTTCTCCGGCTCGCCGTGGCGGGCCAGGATGCCGTAGGGCGCGAGGGAAATCTCGGCCTCGCCGGTGTTCTGCACTGCCTGGCGCACGGTGAACATGTAATCCTCGTCCACCGCGATGGTGCGGGTGAAACGCAGGCCCGAGGGGCTGTCCCAGGTCAGGGTGACCGGGTTGCCGGGGCTGAGGGTGGCGCCCTGCGGGGCCTGCCAGCGGGTGGTCGGGCCGGGGACGTCCTCGAAGGCCAGCGCGCCGCCGGGGGCCCAGCCGTAGAGGGCGTAATAGGCCTGGCGGTCGGCGTCGGC
>JBPEXR010000035.1:0-3631 GCA_052031355.1 Paracoccaceae bacterium | reverse complement strand
CCGCCTCAGCCCCGCGGCCCAGGCCGCCATGGCCGAACGCAAGGGCCTGCCCGGCATCACCGAGGACCCGCGGTTCTGGGCCTCCGGCATCAGCCTGGTGGCGCACATGCGCAACCCGCATGTCCCGGCGGTGCACATGAACACGCGGATGTTCTGGACGCCGCACGCCTGGTGGTTCGGCGGCGGCGCCGATTTGAACCCCTGCATCGAATATGCCGAGGATACGGCGCATTTCCACGACGTGCTGCGCGATCACCTGGCGCCGCACGGGGCGGGGGAATATCCCCGCCTGAAGGAATGGGCCGACCGGTATTTCTTCATCCCGCACCGCGGCCGCGCGCGCGGTGTCGGGGGGATCTTCATGGACGATCGCTGCTCGGGCGACTGGGCGGCGGATTTCGCGCTGACGCAGGACATCGGCCGCGCCTTCCTGCCCGCCTTCCTGCCGCTGGTGGCGCGCCGCCGCGCCCAGCCCTACGGGCCAGAGGAGCGCGAGGTGCAGCTGCGCTACCGCGGGCTCTATGCCGAGTACAACCTCGTCTACGACCGCGGCACGAAGTTCGGGCTGGCCACCGGCCACGACCCCGACGCCGTGTTGATGAGCCTGCCGCCGCTGGCCAAGTGGCACTAGGCCCCCGGGCGGGCCGCTGGCCCTCTGCCGCCGCAGGGCTATTGTGAGGGGTGGGCCCGCCGCCGCGGGCCGCCCCAGCCGCCGGAGAATGCCTTGCCCCTTTCGCTCCCCCCATCCCTGCGCCGCGCCCTCCGGGCCCTTGCCCTGTCCGCCGCTCTCGCCGCGCTGCTTCCCCCGCCGGCGGCCCGCGCCCATGAGTTCTGGATCGCGCCGGAGGCCTTCCAGGTCCAGCCGGGGCAGGCGATCTCGGCCCAATTGCTGGTCGGCGACATGCTGGAGGGCAGCGAGATGCCCTACCTGCCGCCGCGTTTCCGCCGGTTCGAGGTGATCGCCGGCGAGGCGCGCCGCCCCGTCGATGGGCGCCCGGGCGCCCGCCCGGCGCTGCAGATGGACGCCCCCGCCGAGGAGGGGCTGCTGATCGTGGTGCACGAAACCACGGACACCCAGCTGCTTTACCGCGATTTCGAGACTTTCGCCCGGTTCACCAAGACAAAGGGCGTGCCGGAACTGGCCGACCGCCACGCCGCGCGCGGCCTCGACCCCGCCGAGGTGCGCGAGCGGTATTCGCGCTACGCCAAGGCGCTGATCGCCGTCGGCGCGGGGCAGGGGAGCGACCGCGCCACGGGCCTGACGACGGAGATCGTGGCCCTGGCCAACCCCTACCAGCTGGAGGGGGCGGAGCTTCCCGTGCAGGTCTTTCTGGAGGGCGCGCCGCGGGCCGATGCGCAGGTGACACTTTTCGCCCAAGGCCCGGAGGGTGCGGTCAGCGCCAGCGTGCACCGGACGGACGCCGAAGGCATCGCCCACCTGCCGGTCGCGCCGGGCATGACCTATCTCGCCGACGCGGTGACCATCCGCCCGCTGGAAGTGACGGGCCCGCAGAGCCCGGCCTGGGAATCCCTCTGGGCCGCGCTCAGCTTCGCGGTGCCGCGCTAGCGTCCGGCGGGGCTTGCCTCTGCCCGCCCGCGCCGTCACCTTGCCGGCAAAAGCGGAGGGGGCAATGCAGATCATCGACAAGCTGAAGGCGGCGCTGGGCGCGCGCCACGTTCTGACGGGCGCCGAGGCGCAGGGCTACGCGCGGGACTGGACCGGCGCCTACAGCTGGACGCCGCTGGCGGTGCTGCGTCCGGGCTCCACCTCTGAGGTCAGCGCCGTGCTGCGCCTTGCGCATGAGGCGGGCGTGCCGGTGGTGCCGGTCGGCGGCAACACCGGCCTGTCGGGCGGCACCCAGGCGGAAGGGGCGCTGATGCTCAGCCTCGAGCGGATGCGCGCCATTCGCGAAGTTCGCCCCGAGGCGCGGCTGGCGGTGGTCGAGGCCGGGGCGATCCTGTCCGAAATCCACGACGCCGCGGCGGAGCACGGCCTGACCTTCCCGCTGACCTTCGGCGCCCGCGGCTCGGCCCGCATCGGCGGTTGCCTGGCGACCAACGCCGGCGGCTCCAACGTGCTGCGGTACGGCAATGCGCGCGATCTGTGCCTGGGGCTGGAGGTGGTGCTGGCCGATGGCCGGGTGATGAACCTGATGAGCGAGCTGCACAAGGACAACTCCGGCTTCAACCTGCGGCACCTGATGATCGGCTCGGAAGGCACGCTGGGCGTCATCACCGCGGCCGTGCTGAAGCTGCACCCGGCGCCGCGGGCCCATGCCACCGCGATGGTGGCCGCCCCGGACCTTGCCGGCGCGCTGAGCTTGCTCAACCGCCTGCAGGAGGCGACCGGCGGCCGCGTCGAGGCCTTCGAGTTCATGCCCCGCCGCTACATCGAGGCGCATCTCGCGCAGACCCCGGGCGCGCGCGAGCCATTCGCGGCGCCGCAGGCGGTGAACATCCTGCTGGAAGTCGGCTCCACCGTGGCCGAGGAATGCACCCCGGACGAGGCCGGCCGCCTGCCGCTGGTCGACCGGGTGGAGGCGATCCTCGCCGGACTGTTCGAAAGCGGCGCACTGGTCGATGCCGTGGTGGCACAGAACGAGGCGCAGCGGGCGGAGATGTGGGCCCGGCGCGAGGCGGCGGCGGAGCTGGCCCTGCACCGCAAGCCGATCGTCAACAACGACATCGCCGTGCCGCTGGACCGGGTTGAGGAGTTCCTCTCCCGCATGGCCGCGCGCCTGCCCGAGTTGGACGAGGGCGCCGAGGCCTTCACCGTCGCCCACCTCGGCGACGGCAACGTGCACTACACGATCTGGCCCCGGACCGACGATCCGGCGCGGCACGACGCGATGATGGAGGCGGTGGAGGAGGTGGCCCTGTCCCTCGGTGGCTCCTTCTCGGCCGAGCATGGCATCGGGACCTCGAAGAAACCCTCGATGGCTCGCCGCAAGGACCCCGTCGCGCTGGAGGCAATGCGCGCCATCAAGGCGGCACTCGATCCCAAGGGCATTTTGAACCCCGGCAAGGTGCTGCCGGAGGGGTGACGGCTAGGGGGTACTGGCCGCGCGGGGAGGAGCGGGGCTTTCGAGTGCTGGGGTTGAGTAGGCTGGGGGAGGGCCGTTTTCCCCGGACACCGTCGGTAAGCTTCGATAAGTTCCGCACCGCGCTGGGATGCTGTTTCGCCGGGTTAGCCAGGAATGGCGGGCGCCTTGCATCTCGGTGCCAACGAGCGCGCGGCGCTCCGGCGGGCCCGCCCGGCATGAACACCCGAGGATTTCAGGACGCTTCGCGATTGCCGTCCGAGTGGGGAGCGCGGCGGGGGTAGTCTTCGGATGCTTGACCGACGCAAACTACGGTGAGGCTGCATCGCCTGGGCCGATGAGGAAAATCGGGGGCCGCACGTCGCTATGGAGGGCAAGTCAAGGCGGCTATCGGCGCTAAATCACGCTCCGTTCAGCCGGGCGTCACGAAGTCAAAAAATCGAAGCGGAAGGCTACCGAAGAGCATCTCGCGCCCGCGAAGTAACGATTGGGACAACCAAGAGCCCGTCCCCCCAAACTCTCCGCCCGCTAACTGCGCCAGTCGAAAAAGCCCGGCCCGGCGCGTTCCAGCAGCTTGGCGGCCATTTCCG
>JBPEXR010000349.1:0-2760 GCA_052031355.1 Paracoccaceae bacterium | reverse complement strand
AGGATGAAGAAGAAATCCACCCCCATGAAGCCGCGGGCGAAGATCTGCGCCACCTCCATGGGCACGGCGGGCGCGTGGTGCCACAGGACCATGGCGATGCAAATGAAGCGCAGACCGTTGAGGTTGCCGAAAAACCGCCTGCCCCGATAGGCGCCAAAGGCGGCATCGGCGCCAGGGAGGCCGGCTGCACGGGCCGCGCCGTCCTGGCGTCCATCGGCGATACCGCCATCTGTTGCAGCCGATCGAATGGGACCATACTCGCCTTGCGGGTTCTGCCGCCAAGGTTAGCCGCAAAGGGTTTCACCGCGCCAGACCCGGCGGACCCGGGGGGCGCCATGCGGGCGCGATGCTCCACCCGGGCGCGAGGGGCTGCGGGCAGCCTCAACTTTGATCCGTGGTGCTACAAGCGTTTGGGTGCACCTGCCTGCGGTCTGCCATGCGCGACCGGCGGCAACTTCCTTCCTGTATGTCATGCACTTACCTTCGCACCGCCCTTCCGCCGCGGCCAATTTCATGACGGATAAATGAAATCTCATTGACCGGTGGGCGATGCCCCCCGAAGGTATCAGGAGAGCCCCGGCACCTGCCGCGCCGGGGCCAATCCAGCAGGGAGGCCCGCCTCATGACGCACGTCTTCAAACTTTCCGCCGCATCACCCATCGCCCTGGCGCTTGCCCTCGGGCTGGGCGCCGCGCCCGCCTTTGCCGCCGAGATCGCCGTCGGCATGCAGCAGGAGCCGACGTCGCTCGACCCGACGGCGGATGCCACCGCCTCGATCGACAGCATGATGACGATGAACGTCTTCGAGGCGCTGACCATCGTGGCCGAGAACGGCGAGGTGCAGCCGAACCTCGCCAAGCACTGGGACGTCTCGGAGGATGGCACGACCTACACCTTCCACCTGGTCGAGGGCGTGACCTTCCACGACGGCACCACCTTCGACGCCGAGGATGTCGTCTTCTCCTTCGAGCGGGCGATGGCCGAGGACAGCGTGAACCCCTCCAAGGGCATCTTCGCGCCGATCGAAAGCGTGACGGCCGTGGACCCGCTGACCGTGGAGATCAAGCTCAGCGCGCCGGATGCCTTCTTCCTGTTCAACATGGGCCAGGGCGACAGCGCCATCGTCGCCCCCGAAAGCGCCGACAACAACGGCACCGCCCCGGTCGGCACCGGGCCCTTCAAGTTCGACAGTTGGACCCGCGGCGACCGCCTGACGCTGGTCAAGAACCCCGACTACCGCGAGGCGGATGCCGTCGCCCTCGACAAGGTCGAGTTCCGCTTCATCGCCGACCCGGCGGCCGCCACCGCCGCCATGATGGCCGAGGAGTTGGACGCCTTCCCCGGCTTTCCCGCCCCCGAGCTTCTGCCCCAGTTCGAGGCCGACCCGCGCTTTCGCGTGAACATCGGCTCGACCGAGGGCGAGGTGATCCTGGCGATGAACAATGCCAAGCCGCCCTTCGACAACATCGAGGTGCGGCGCGCCGTGGCCACCGCCATCGACCGCGAGGAGATCATCGACGGCGCGATGTACGGACAGGCCGTGCCCATCGGCAGTTTCTACCCGCCGCACGGCAGCGCCTACGTGGACCTGACGGGCGCCTACCCGCATGACACCGAAAAGGCCAAGCAGATGTTCGAGGCCGCGGGCGTTGCCGGCAGCACCATGACCCTGCGCGTGCCGCCCTTCCCCTATGCCACACGCTCGGCCGAGATCATCCAGCAGGAGCTGGCCGAGGCGGGCATCGATGCCAAGGTGGAGAACGTCGAATGGGGCTTCTGGATCGACGAGGTCTACAAGAAGAAGAACTACGACATGACCATCATCGCCCATACCAGCCCCAACGACATGGGCAACTTCGCCCGCGGGCCGGACTATTTCTACGGCTATGACGACCCCGAATTCACCGCCCTGTGGGACAAGATCAAGACGGAGACCGACCCCGAGGCGCGCAACGCGCTGCTGCGGCAAGGCCAGGAATACCTGAGCGACCAGTCGGTGCACGGCTTCCTCTTCCAGCTGCCGCTGCTGGGGGTCTTCCGCAACGAGGTCCAGGGCTACTGGTCCTCCTCGCCGGTGCTGTACATGCCCCTCAAGGGGGTCAGCCTCGACGGCTGAGCAACCAAGGCGCGGGGCGGCGGCGGCGCGCCCTGCCCCGCGCAGGCAGAAAGACGGTTGATGAGTTACTTCCTGATCCGGCGCACGGCGGGGTTCCTGGCCACCCTCCTGGCGGTCTCGGCGGTGGTTTTCGCGGTGATGAACGTGCTGCCGGGCGACCCGGCGCTGACCATCCTGGGCCTTGATGCCACCGAGGATGCACTGGCCGCCCTGCGCGAGCAGCTGGGCCTGAACGAGCCGCTGCTGACGCGCTATCTCGCCTGGATCGGGGGTGCGCTGCGGGGCGATTTCGGCATCAGCCATTCCTTCCGCGTCCCGGTGGCCGAGCTGATCGCCGAGCGCATGCCGATGACGCTCTCGCTCGCCGTCGCCGGCATGCTGGTGACGCTGGCGCTGGCGCTGGCCCTGGGGATCGGGGCAGCGGCGCAGCACGGCAAGGTCGGCGATTGGGGGGTGATGTTCCTCAGCCAGGTCGGGATCGCCGTGCCCGCCTTCTGGCTGTCGATCCTGCTGGTGCTGCTTTTCGCGGTGAAGCTGCGCTGGCTGCCGCCGGGGGGCTTTCCCGGCTGGTCGGACCCGGTGGCGGCGCTGCGCGCGCTGGCGCTGCCCACGGTGGCGCTGGCGCTGGTGCAATCGGCGGTGCT
>JBPEXR010000348.1:0-2537 GCA_052031355.1 Paracoccaceae bacterium | reverse complement strand
CCGCGGCCAGCTGATCCTGCGCGGCGGGGCGCATTACCTCTGGTCGCGCGGCGAAGAGTTGATGACCGACCGCTTCCCGGAGTTTGCCCGCGCCCGGGACGTGCTGCCCGACGGCACGGTGCTGGACGGCGAGGTGCTGGCCTGGGACCACGCGGCCGAGGCGCCGCAAAGCTTCAACGCCCTGCAAAAGCGCATCGGCCGCAAGACGGTGCCCAAGGCGCTGCTGAAATCGGCGCCCGCGGTGCTGTATGCCTATGACCTGCTGGAAGATGGCGGCACCGACCTGCGCGACCGGCCGTTCGACGAGCGCCGCGCCCGGCTGGACGCGCTGCTGGCGGACCTGCCGCCCGAGGCGCCGCTGCGCCGCTCGCCCTTGCTGCAATTCAGCGACTGGCAGGACCTGGCGCGCATCCGCGCCGGCGCGCGGGAGCTGCGCGCCGAAGGCCTGATGCTGAAGCGCGGCGGCAGCCCCTACCTGGCGGGGCGCAAGAAGGGCGATTGGTGGAAATGGAAGCTCGACCCGCTGGTGATCGACGCGGTGCTCGTCTACGCGCAGCAGGGCCACGGGCGGCGCGCGAACCTGTTCACCGATTTCACCTTCGCGGTCTGGAAGGGCAACCAGCTGGTCCCCTTCACCAAGGCCTACTCGGGCCTCACCGACGAGGAGTTTCGCCAGATCACCCACTGGGTGCGCCGCAACACGCTGGAACGCTATGGCCCGGTGCGCCACGTGCGGCCCGAGCATGTCTTCGAAATCGCCTTCGAGGGCATCTTCCCCTCGCCCCGCCACAAGTCCGGCGTCGCGCTGCGCTTTCCGCGCATGTCGCGCTGGCGCCGCGACAAGCCGGTGGCCGAGGCCAATACCCTGGCCGATCTCGAGGCGATCCTCGCCGCCTACGGCTGAACCCGCCCCGGACCCGCCTTGAACCCGCCCCCCACGGGGGCTTATCTGGGCCCCAAAGCCCATGCGAACGCGATAGGACAGATGATGTTTCAGCTTCCCCACCCGATCCGAGACGCCCAGGCCGAGGCCGGGGGCCGCGACCTCGGGGCGCTGCCCGAATGGGACCTCAGCGACCTCTACACCGCCCCCGACGCGCCGGAGCTGAAGCGCGACCTCGACTGGCTGGAGGCCGCCTGCGCCGATTTCGCCCGCGACTACGAGGGCAAGCTGGCGGGCCTCGGCGCCGCCGAGCTGCGCGAATGCATCCTGCGGAACGAACGGATCAGCGCCATCGCCGGGCGCATCATGTCCTACGCCGGGCTGCGCTACTACCAGCTGACCACCGACAGCGAGCGGGCGAAGTTCCTCTCCGACTGCCAGGAGAAGATCACCAACTTCACCACCCCGCTGGTCTTCTTCAACCTGGAGATCAACCGCATCGAGGAAGACCGGCTGGAGGCGCATTTCGCCGCCGATCCGGAACTGGCGCGCTACAAGCCCGTCTTCGACCGCATCCGCGCGATGAAGCCCTACCAGCTGTCGGACGAGCTGGAGAAGTTCCTGCACGACCTGGGCGTCGTGGGCGACGCCTGGGAGCGGCTCTTCGACGAGACGATCGCCGGGCTGACCTTCGAGGTGGCCGGCGAGGAAGAGCCGCTGGGTATCGAGGGCACGCTGAACCTGCTGACCGACCGCGACCGGTCCCGCCGCGAGGCCGCGGCCCGCGCCCTGGCAGAGGTGTTCTCGCAGAACATCCGCACCTTCGCCCGGGTGCACAACACCCAGGCCAAGGAGAAGGAGATCGTCGATCGCTGGCGCGGCATGCCCAGCCCGCAGACCGGCCGCCACCTGGCCAACCACGTCGAGCCCGAGGTGGTCGAGGCGCTGCGCGACGCGGTGGTCAAGGCCTACCCCAAGCTCAGCCACCGCTACTACGAGCTGAAGCGCAAATGGCTGGGGCTGGACCGGATGCAGGTCTGGGACCGCAACGCCCCGCTGCCGATGCAATCCGACAAGATCGTCACCTGGGACGAGGCGCGCGAGACGGTGATGACCGCCTACGCGGGTTTCGATCCGCGCATGGCCGAACTGGCCGAGCCCTTCTTCGACCGCGGCTGGATCGACGCCGGCGTGAAACCCGGCAAGGCGCCCGGCGCCTTCGCCCACCCCACGGTGACGGAGGTGCATCCCTACGTCATGCTCAACTACCTGGGCAAGCCGCGCGACGTGATGACCCTGGCGCATGAGCTGGGCCACGGCGTGCACCAGCGCCTCGCCGCCGGCCAGGGCGAGATGCTCTCCTCCACCCCGCTGACCCTGGCCGAGACCGCCAGCGTCTTCGGCGAGATGCTGACCTTCCGCCAGATGCTCGACCGGGCCGAGGGGCCGGCCGAACGCAAGGTCCTGCTGGCCGGCAAGGTGGAGGACATGATCAACACGGTCGTGCGCCAGATCGCCTTCTACGACTTCGAATGCAAGCTGCACGACGCGCGCCGCGGCGGCGAGCTGACGCCCGACGACATCAACGCCCTGTGGATGAGCGTTCAGGCCGAAAGCCTCGGCCCGGCCTTCGACTTCATGGAGGGCTACGAGA
>JBPEXR010000347.1:0-1865 GCA_052031355.1 Paracoccaceae bacterium | reverse complement strand
GACCGCAAGGCGCTGCGCCAGGCGGCGATGACCTACCGCGAGAACCCGGCCTTCGACACCGAGGAAGCGATCCGCGAGGTGGGCGTGGGCGAGGCGGTGACCTCCTTCCTGCAAAAGAAGGGCGTGCCGGGCATGGTCGAGCGGACATTGATTCGCCCGCCCGCCTCGCAACTCGGACCTCTGGAGGCGGAGACGCGCGCCGGCATCGTGCGCGCCTCGCCCCTGCACGGGCGCTACGAGCAGCGTATCGATCGCCATTCCGCGGCCGAGATCCTGGCCGCCCGCGCCGAGGCCGCCGCCGCCGAGGCCGAGCGCGCCGAGGCGGAGGAGGAGGCCGCCCGCCGCCGCGCCGAAAGCCGCCGCTACGATCCCCCGCGGCGCAGCAGCACCCGCAGTCGCCGCCGCAGCAGCAGCCGGCGGGACGAGGGGCTGGGCTCGGCCATCGGCGATGCGCTGGTCAAGGAACTGAAGGGCACCACCGGCCGCCGGATCGTGCGCGGCATCCTGGGCAGCCTGTTCCGCGGACGCTAGGGGAACCCACGCGGGGCTTTGCGGCTTGTTCCTGCATGGCCAGGCGCGCAATCTCCCCCGTCCAGGACGAACGACCCGAGCTGCTGGTGACCCTCGGGGTGCTGTGCTGGCTGGGCTGCGCGGCGCTGGTGGCGGGCACGGCGATCGGCCCGTTCTTCGTGCCCGATTACAACTGGGTCTCGGACACGATCAGCGACCTTGCCGCCGGCGAGGGCGAGATCGTCATGGACCTGGCGCTCTACGGTTACGCCGCGGGGCTGATCGCCGCGGCGCTGGCAGCGGCGCACCTGCACCTGGGGCGCTGGGGGTGGAGCGTCGGGGTCTTCTCGCTGGCGATCCTCGCCGCGACGGTGGTCGTTGTCGCCGCGCGCAACGAATACGGCGATGCCGACAACGAAGGCGTGGTGATCCACGTCTATCTTACCTACATCCTGGGCGTTTTCTTCACGCTCGGCCCGCTGGGCATGTCGGGCGGTATCGCGCGCCTGTCCCGCAGCCTGGCCTGGACCTTCCGCATCATGGCGCTGGCCTGGGCCGTCTGCGGCGCGGCCTTCTACTTCATGCCGACCGACATCGACGGGGTGTGGGAGCGGGGCCTGGGCCTGCTGACGTTCGCCTGGCTGCTGCCGCTGGGGTATGTCTTCATCCGGCGCGGTCGCGAAGGGCGGGGCGCGATCGCGGACGGCTGACCCCGCGCCCCGGAAATGCAGAAGCGCGCGAGGGCCGCCCCCCGCGCGCTTTCGTGTTTGTCGCCTTTTGCCAGCGGTTTAGAGCAGCGCCTTGACCCGCTGGACCACCGCGTCGGCGGTGATGCCGAAATGCTCGAACAGGGTCTCGGCCGGGGCAGAGGCGCCGAAGCTGTCCATGCCGACGAAATCGGCCTTGGCCTCGCGCCCGCGCTCGCCCAGCAGCCAGCGGTCCCAGCCCTGGCGGACGCCGGCCTCGATGGCCACGCGCACCGGGCCGCCCGGCAGAACGCGCTTGCGGTACTTCTCGTCCTGCGCGGCGAACAGTTCCATGCAGGGCATGGAGACGACGCGGGTGCCGATGCCCTCGGCCTCCAGCTTCTCGCGCGCGGCCAGCGCCACCGAGACCTCCGAGCCGGTGGCCATCAGGATCGCCTGCCGCTTGCCCGTCGCCTCGGCCAGCACATAGGCGCCCTGCGCGCTGAGGTTCTTGGTCTTGTGCTCCAGCCGCACGGCGGGAAGGCCCTGGCGCGACAGCGCCAGCACCGTGGGCGTGCGGGTCGAGGTCAGCGCGACCTCCCAGGCCTCGGCCGTCTCCACCGTGTCGGCGGGGCGGAAGACATAGGTGTTGGGCGTCGCGCGGCTGAT
>JBPEXR010000346.1:0-10378 GCA_052031355.1 Paracoccaceae bacterium | reverse complement strand
TGGGGCGTGCCGGGGGTGGCCTGGGCGACCTTCCTGGCGGAATGGAGCGGGCTGGCCCTGGGCCTGTGGCTGTGCCGCGCCGCCTTCCGCCGCCCCGAATGGCGCGACTGGCCGCGGGTGTTCGACCCGGCGCGGCTGGCGCGCATGGGGGCGGTGAACCGCGACATCCTGCTGCGCTCGCTGCTGCTGCAGGCGATCTTCGTCAGCTTCATGTTCATCGGCGCCGATTTCGGCGAGGTGGCGCTGGCGGCGAACCAGGTGCTGCTGCAGTTCCTGCATATCTCCGCCTTCGCCCTTGACGGTTTCGCCTTCTCGGCGGAAGCGCTGGTCGGCCAGGCGCTGGGCGCGCGGAGCCGGGCGCTGCTGCGGCGCGGAGCGGTGCTGGCCTCGGCCTGGGCGCTGGGGGGCGTGCTGCTGCTGGCGGCCGGCTTCGCGCTGGGCGGCGGCGCGCTGATCGACGCCATGGCCGAGGCGCCGGAGGTGCGCGAAGCGGCGCGCCTCTACCTTCCCTACGCCGTTCTGGCGCCGGTGGTGGGGCTGGCACCCTTCATGCTCGATGGGATCTTCATCGGCGCGACGCGCAGCGCCGACATGCGCAACATGATGGCGCTGAGCGCGGCGATCTACGCCGCGGCGCTGCTGCTGCTGGTGCCGGCCTTCGGCAACCACGGGCTGTGGCTGGCACTGCTGGTGTCCTTCGTGGCGCGGGGCGCGACGCTGGGCGCGCGCTACCCGGCGCTGGAGCGCGCGGTGGACGCGCCGCCGCCGGTGCGCGCCGCGGTCTAGAGAACCTCCAGCGCCCGTTCCGGCGGGCGGGCGATCACCGCGCCGCGCGGGCCGAAGACCACGGGCCGCTCGATCAGGATCGGGTGGTCCGCCATGGCCTGGAGCAGCCGCTCGGGCGCGTCCTGCAGGCTGAGCCCCAGCTCGCGAAAGGTCTTCTCGCCCTTGCGGATCATCTCCGCCGGGGGGCGGCCCAGCGCCGCCTGGGCGCTTTGCAGCTCCTCCGCGCTGGGCGGCGCCTCGAGGTAACGCCGCACGGTGAGCTCGGCGCCCTGCGCCTCCAGCAGGCGCAGCGCTTCGCGCGATTTGGAGCAGCGCGGATTGTGCCAGATGGTGATCATAGCCAGTCCTCTCGTCCCGTTCCCACCGCCTCGGCGACCGAGGCGAACCCGTCCCGCGCCAGCGCGGCGTCAAGCTCTTGCGCGATGCGGCCGGCCAGCGACAGCCCCTGGTAGGCGAGCGCGGTGTATAGCTGCACCGCGCTGGCACCAGCGCGGATCTTTGCATAGGCCTCCGCCACCGAGGAGATGCCGCCCACGCCGATCAGCGGCAGCGCGCCCTCCAGCCGCGCCGAGAGCCGCGCCAGAACCTGCGTGCTGCGCGCGAAGAGCGGCGCGCCCGAGAGGCCGCCCGCCTCGCCGCGCGCGGCGCCGGTCAGGCCCTCGCGCGCCAGCGTGGTGTTGGTGGCGATGATCCCCTGCACCCCGGCGGCCAGGGCGACATCGGCGATCTCGTCCAGCTCCGCCGGGGAAAGGTCGGGCGCGATCTTCAGGAAGACGGGCAGGGGGTGCGCCAGCTCCTCCCGCGCGGCCATCACGCCGGCCAGCAGCGCGGCCAGCGCCTCGGCGCCCTGAAGCTCGCGCAGCCGCTCGGTGTTGGGGGAGGAGACGTTGACGGTGGCGAAATCCACGTGCGGGCCGCAGCGGCGCAGCACCTGCGCGTAATCGGCGGCCCGGTCGGCGCTGTCCTTGTTGGCGCCAAGGTTCAGCCCCAGCGGCACCGCGCCGCGCGGCGCGCGGGACAGGCGCGCGGCGATCGCCTCCGCCCCGTCGTTGTTGAAGCCGAAGCGGTTGATCACCGCGCGGTCATCCGGCAGGCGGAACAGGCGCGGGCGCGGGTTGCCCGGCTGGGCGCGCGGCGTCGCGGCGCCGACCTCCAGCCAGCCGAAGCCGGCGCGGGCGAGGGGGGCCAGCGCCTCGGCGTTCTTGTCGAAACCGGCGGCCAGGCCCACCGGGTTGGGCAGATGCAGGCCGGCCAGTTGCACCTCCAGCCGGGGCGAGGTGACGGGCCCGGGCAGCGGCACCAGCCCGGCGCGCAGCCCGCGCAGGGCCAGCCGGTGCGCCCGTTCCGGGTCGATCCGGCGCAGCGCCGCCAGGCCCAGGCGTTCGGGCAGGCTCACCCCAGGTCCTCGGGGAAGACGTGTCCCTCGCCGTCGCGGGGCAGGCTGCGCGACCATTTCACGTCCCCCAGGCGCATCTCGCGGTAGAGGTGCGGGAAAAGCTGGCCGCCGCGCGAAGGCTCCCAGCGCAGGTCGTCGCCCAGCGCCTCGGCGTCGAGGGCGGCCAGCATCAGCCCGTCCTCGCCGGCGAAATGCTTGGCGGCGGTCTCGCGCACCTGCTCGGCGGTGGAGAGGTGGATATAGCCATCCTCGAGGTCGATCGGGGCGCCCTGGGTGGCGCCGCTCTCGCTCAGCCGGTCCCATTCGCCGGCGCGGAAAATCTTGTAGATCAGCATGGGGGGGACATGGCCCGCGGGGGCCGCCGGGTCAAGCGCCGCGGGGCGCGGCGGCGCCCGGCGCGGGCGGCGGGCCCCACGTCACCCCACGCCGCCTTTGACAGATGCCCTGCCGGGGGGCACGATCCCGACCAGAACACCAACAGAGGGGACTCCCATGTATTTGCGTTTGTTGTCCGGCGTTGCCGCGCTGGCCCTTGGGGCCGGGGCCGCGGCTGCCGAGTATTCGATGACCATCCTGCACACCAACGACTTCCACGCCCGGTTCGAGCCGATCAGCAAGTACGATTCGGGCTGCTCGGCCGAGGACAACGCCGAGGGCAAATGCTTCGGCGGCTCGGCGCGCCTGATCACCGCGATCAACGAGGCGCGCGGCGCCAACGACAACGTCCTGCTGGTGGACGGCGGCGACCAGTTCCAGGGCACGCTCTTCTACACCTACTACAAGGGCAAGCTGGCCGCCGAGATGATGAACCAGATGGGCTATGACGCCATGACGGTCGGCAACCACGAGTTCGACGACGGCCCCGAGGTGCTGCGCGGCTTCGTCGATGCGCTGGAGTTCCCGATCCTGATGTCGAACGCCGATCTGTCGGGCGAGGAGCTGCTGAAGGATTCGATCCAGAAGTCCGTGGTGATCGAGAAGGCGGGCGAGAAGATCGGCCTGATCGGCCTGACCCCGCAGGACACCGACGAGCTGGCAAGCCCCGGCCCCAACGTCATCTTCACCGACCCGGTCGAGGCGGTGCAGGCCGAGGTCGACAAGCTGACCGAGCAGGGCGTGAACAAGATCATCGTTCTGTCGCATTCGGGCTACGGCGTGGACCAGCGCGTCGCGGCCGAGACGACCGGCGTCGACGTGATCGTGGGCGGGCACAGCAACACGCTGCTGTCCAACACCGACGAGAACGCGGAAGGCCCCTATCCGACGATGGTGAACGACACCGCGATCGTGCAGGCCTATGCCTACGGCAAGTTCCTGGGCGAGCTGCAGGTCACCTTCGACGACGAGGGCAACCTCGTGAAGGCCGAGGGCGAGCCGCGCCTGATCGACGCCTCGGTGACCGAGGACGAGGCCGTGAAAGCGCGCATCGCCGAGGCCGCCAAGCCGCTGGACGAGATCCGCAACAAGGTCGTGGCTGAGGCCGCCGCGGCGATCGAGGGCGACCGTTCGGTCTGCCGCGCCCAGGAATGCCCGATGGGCAACCTGGTGGCCGAGGCGATGCTGGACCGCGTGAAGGACCAGGGCATCGACATCGCGATCACCAACGCCGGCGGGCTGCGCGCCAGCATCGACGCGGGCGAGGTGACCATGGGCGAGGTGCTGACCGTGCTGCCCTTCCAGAACACCCTCTCCACCTTCCAGGTGGACGGCGCGACGCTGGTCGAGGCGCTGGAGAACGGCGTCAGCCAGATCGAGGAAGGCGCGGGCCGCTTCCCGCAGGTGGCCGGCATGAAGTTCAGCTTCGACGCCGCGGCCGAGCCGGGCGCGCGCATCTCGGACGTCATGGTCGCTGATGGCAACGGCGGCTGGACCCCGATCGAGGAGGGCAAGACCTACGGCGTCGTGTCCAACAACTACGTGCGCAACGGCGGCGACGGCTACAAGATGTTCCGCGACGCGCAGAACGCCTATGACTTCGGTCCGGACCTGGCCGATGTGACGGCGGAATACCTCGCCGCGAAGGGCCCCTACGAGCCCTTCACCGACGGGCGCATCTCCGCCAAGTAAGCCGCAAGGCCGCCCGCTTCGGCGGCAGCGAAGGGCGCCCTCCGGGGCGCCCTTTTGCGTGGCGGCGGCGGGCTGCGGGGCCGGGGGGCTTCGGCGCCGCAGCCCGCCGGCCCGCACAGCGCGCCCTTGCGCGCCCGCGCCCCCTCTGCCCAAATGGCGGCATGTGCGGTCGATTTGCCATCACTCTGCCCAGCGATGCCATGGCGCAGCTCTTCAGCGCGCGCCCGGCGAACGATCTGCCCGAGGTGCCGCAGTACAACGTCTGCCCCACCACGCGCATTCACGCCGTGCTGCCGGCCGCGGAGGCGGGCGCGCGCCGGCGCCTCGAAGGGCTGCGCTGGGGCTTTCTGCCGCATTGGTACAAGACCCCCTCCGACGGGCCGTTGTTGATCAACGCCCGGGCCGAGACGGTGGCCGAGAAACCCGCCTTCCGCGCCGCCGTGCGCGAGCGCCGCTGCCTGGTCCCGGCCAGCGGGTTCTACGAATGGACCAAGGATGCCGAGGGCACCCGGTGGCCCTGGTACATGACCCGCCGCGACGGCGCGCCGCTGGTCTTCGCCGGCATCTGGCAGGACTGGACCCCCAGGGAGGGCGGCGAGACGCTGCGCTGCTGCGCCATCCTGACCTGCACGGCGAACGACCAGATGGGCCGCATCCACCACCGCATGCCGGTGATCCTGGAGGAGGGGGACTGGCCGCTCTGGCTGGGGGAGACGGGGCACGGCGCCGCGGTGCTCATGCGTCCCGCGCCCGAGGCCACGCTGCAGGCGCACCAGGTGGACCGGGCGGTGAACTCCAACCGCGCCCGCGGGCCGGAGCTGATCGTGCCGCTGGCCGCCGAATAGCCCCTAGCGCGGGCCGGCTTCCAGCAGCCGTGCCACGTGCTGCAGCGCCAAAACGTAACCATGCGTGCCGCAGCCCGCGATCACCGCATCGGCGCGGGCCGAGACATAGGAATGGCGCCGGAATTCCTCGCGCCGGTGCACGTTGGAGATATGCACCTCCACCACCGGGCCGTCGAACATGGTCAGCGCGTCGAGGATCGCCACCGAGGTATGCGTCAGCGCCGCGGGGTTGATGACGATCGCCGCCGCCTCGTTCCGCGCCGCCTGGATCCAGTCGACCAGCGTGCCCTCGTGGTTGCTCTGCGCGAAGTGCAACTCCAGCCCCAGGTCGGCGCAGGTGCGGGCGCATTCGTCCTCCACGTCGCCCAGCGTGGCGCGGCCGTAGATCTCCGGCTCGCGCTGGCCCAGCAGGTTCAGGTTCGGTCCGTTGAGGATATAGACAAGATCGGTCACGCGGCGTCCCTTCGGCATCCGGGGGCAAGGCTTGCCCGGAACGCCGGCGCCGCGCAAGGGCGCAGTCCCGGCGCGGGCGGCGCGGGCCGCGGGCCGTGTCCCCGGCGCCGCGCCGCCGCCCCCAGGGCCTTGCCGCCTTTACCTTTTCCCGCGCGGGCCTAGCTGTGCAAAAACGCCGCCCGGGGCGCGCCGCGCGGCCCCGTGCCATGCAGCGCGCGCCGCCACCAATCCGCAGAGCGGAGACAGGAGTAGCCCTATGCCCCGGAGCGAGGAGACCGCCGCGCTGCTGCCCCGCCGCATGGGCGATTACATCGCCCGCGCGACGACCCCGCTGGCGCTCTCGCGCCCGGGCGGGGACACCGAGCTTTGCGTCGTCAACGCGGCCTTCTGCAAGCTCACCGGCTATTCCCGCGATGAGGTGCTGGGCCGCAACTGCCGCTTCCTGCAGGGCGAGCGGCGCGCCCAAAGCGCCCGGCGCCGGATGCGCGCCTTCATCGACGATCCGCAAGCGCCCAGCGGGCGTTTCCTGGTCAGCAACTTCAACAAGGACGGGGCGGAGTTCGACAACCTCGTCTTTCTCACCCGGCTGCGCAACCGCCTGGGCGAGACGCAGCTGATCCTCGCTTCGCAGTTCGACATGAGCCGCGCCGGCGCCTCCTCCCGGCTGCACGTCAGCGATCTGGAGCTGGCGCGCGATTTGTCGGAGCTGGGCGATATCGGCGCCGGCCACGGGCTGGCGCTGGTCGAGACGGCGCAGACGATCAACGATTCCGTCGCCCTGCTGGCCCGGCTCGCCCTGCGCGAGACCTGAGGGCCGCCCCGCGCCGGGGCCAGGCCTCGGTCCCCCGGCACCGCCGCACCCGTCAAATTCGCTGGTCAAACCCGTCCCGAACGCGCTACCCCCGGGTCAACCAGGGCGGTCGGCGCGACCCCCGCGCGACCGGAGACCCGAATGTTCGACCGCAATGCCTCGGGGGAGGCTTACCTGCTCTACCATTCCATCGGCCAGTATCCCGGCAAGCGCGACGCGCTGGCCGGCGCGCTGGAGGCTTTCGCCGGCGCCTGGTCCGCCTGCGACGACGGGCAGTGGGGCGCGGTGCTGGGCCGGCAGCAGCGGTTCATCGACCTGTGGCGCGGCCTCGTGGGCGCGCCCGAGGGCACGATGGCGACGACGCAGAACGTCACCACCGGGCTTTATTCGCTGATCGCCGCGCTGCCCGAGGCCCGCTTGCGCGGCAAGAAGGTGCTGGTGGCGGGCGATGTCTTCCCCTCGCTGCATTTCCTGCTGTCGGGGCTGGCCCCGCGGCTGGGCTTCACGCTGCAGACGGTCCCCCTGCGCCAGGGCGCGACCTGGGTCGAGGACGAGGACGTGATCGCCGCCTGGGACGCAGAGGTGGGCCTTTGCCTGCTGACCTGGGTCAGCTCCACCTCCTCGCACCGCTGCGACGTGGACCGGCTGGTGGCGCATGGCCGCGAAGTCGGCAGCCTGGTGGGGATCGACATCACCCAGGCCGCGGGTCTTCTGCCCTTCGACGTGACGCAAGCGGGGGTGGATTTCATGCTCTCCACCTCGCTGAAGTGGATCGGCGGCACGCCGGGGGCGGGTGTGCTCTACCTGCGCGAGGCGTTGATCGGCGAATGCCGGCCCGAGCTGCGCGGCTGGTTCTCGCAGGAGAACCCGTTTTCCTGGGACCTCGACGCCTTTGCCTATGCGCCCGATGCGCGGCGCTTCGACAACGGCACGCCGCCGGCGCTGGCGGCGGTGGCCAGCGTGCCGGCGTTGGAATGGCAGGCGGGGCTCGACCGCGCGGCGCTGGTCGCGCAGAACCGCCGCCTGGCCGAACGGCTGATCGCGGGGATCGACGATCTGGGCCTGCGCCTGGCCAGCCCGCGCGATGCGGCGCAGCGCGGTGGCAGCGTCATGGCGCTGCTGCCCGCGGACAGACCGGCGGGCGCGGTGGTGGACCGGTTGCGCGACGCGGGCATCTACGTCGATGCGCGCGGGCAGTGCTTGCGCCTGTCGCCCGGCGCGGTCACCACCGAGGCCGGCGTCGAGGCAGCGCTGGAGCATCTGGCGCAGGCGCTGCACGGCTGAAACGAAGGCGCGCGGCGCAGGGCTGACAGTCCGCGCGCGCCAAGCGGGCCGATCTGCGCTATGATGGGCCATGGTTGCCCGGCTTTCCTCCCCTTTAGCGCGGCGGCGCGTGCTTGCCGGCCTTGCCGCGCTGGGCTTTTGCGCCGCGCTGGCGCCCGCGCCGCTGGCCGCGCAGGAGCGGCGCGAGGCAGCGCTGGAGCTGGTGCTGCTGGCGGATGCTTCCGGCTCCATCGACGCGGGCGAGCTGGCCTTCCAGCGGCAGGGCTACGCCGCCGCGCTGACCGACCCGCAGGTGATCGGCGCGATCGAGGGCACACTCTACGGCGCCATCGCCGTGGTCTATGCCGAATGGGCCGCCAATACCGCCGTCGTCGCCGATTGGCAGATCATCAGCAGCCCGGCCTCGGCCCGCGCCTTCGCCGCGCGGCTGCTGGAGGCCCCGCGCGGCGCCTATGGGCGCAATGCCATCGGCACCGCGCTGCTGGAGGGCCAGCGCCTGATCGAGGAGAACGACATCTTCGCCCCGCGCGCGGTGATCGATTTCTCCGGCGACAGCATCAGCAACTACTACGGCCCCGGCATCGCCGAGGCGCGCGCCAGCGTTCTGGCGGCGGGGATCACCATCAACGCGCTGCCCATCCTGCGCCCCGAGGACGGCCGCCGCGCCGGTGCCAACCTGGAGGCGGAATACGCCGCGCGCATCATCGGCGGGCCGGGGGCCTTCATGGTCACCGCCGAAAGCCGCGCCACCTTCGCCGCCGCCCTGCGCCGCAAGCTGGTGCTGGAGATCGCGGGCGCCCGGCCGGGCCCGCGCCGCCTGGCGCAGGTTCCGGAGACACGCGCCGGGCAAACACGCTAGGGGCGCGCGCCTAGCCCTCGATCAGCCGGTCCCGCAGGCGCACCACGTCCTGCCGCGCCACGCCGATATGGTCGAAGTACCCCGCCGCGCCGCCGAAGTCGCGGTCCAGATCGTCCAGCACCTGCGCGGCGGTCTGCGCCGGGCTTTCCAGCAGGCGGGCATAGCTTTCCACGTCGCCGCCCCGCGCGCGGGAGAGGGCCAGGAACTCGGCCACCAGGTCGGGGATCAACTGCTCGGTCAGGGTGTAATCGGCGATGATCTCGTCCCGCGGGACCTCGGCCAGGGCCAGCAGGAGCAGCGCGACGATCCCGGTGCGGTCCTTGCCGGCGGTGCAGTTGAACAGCACCGCGCCCGCCTCGCAGCGCGCGATGCGGGTGAAGATCGCCCGCAGCGCCGGGCCGCGGGCGCGCAGCGCGGTGTGGTAGAAGCTGGCCAGCGGGTGGTCCACCGGCGCGGCGGGGCGCGACAGCGCCTCGGGCGACAGGTCGTCGAAAAGCGGCAGGTTGACGAAGCTGACGCCCGGGTAATCGGCGAAGGGGCTGGGGGCGGCGGCCACCTCGGCGCGGGTGCGCAGGTCGATCACGCTGCGCAGCCCTTCGTCCACCAGCCGGTCCGCTTCGCCCGGGGCCAGGCGGTGCAGGCTGTCGGCGCGCAGCACCCGCCGCCAGGCGATGCGCCCGCCCCCGGCGGTGGGATAGCCGCCAAGATCGCGGATGTTGTAGGCCCCCTTCAGGGGCAGGTGCCGTTGCCAGCGCATCAGCGGAAGGCCTCCAGCCGCGCGCGTTCGATCAGGCCCAGCTGTCGGCGCTCCGGCGTCAGCGGCACGAAGGAGACCGACAGCCCCGAGGGCTTCCAGTCGCAGATGCCGAAGCCTGTCCCCTCGACGATGCTGAGCCCGCGCCGGTCCAGCAGATCGACGGTGGAGTTCAGCCCGATCGAGATGACGATGGGAATGCCGTGCCAATGGCTGACGCGGTTGATGTGGATGTGTCCCGACAGGATGCCGGCGACGGCGCGGCCCTGCAGCGCCTCGGCCAGCCGCTGGGTGCTGGCCATGTCGATCGTGCCCCAGGGCAGGCCGCCCGGATCGACCCGCGGCGGGTGGTGCATGACGACCAGCTTTGGGCGCTCCGCGTGGCGCGGCAGCGCCTCGGCCAGGAAGTCGAACTGCTCGTCGGTGATGCGGCCGGCGACATGGCCGGGCACCATCGTGTCCAGCGTGATGACGTGCAGATCGCCCAGCACCTGGTCGTGGAAATAGGCGCCGGTGTCGCCCGGGGTGCCGAAAACCTCGTGAAAGCCGGCGCGCTTGTCGTGGTTGCCCAGCGCCATGACCAGCGGCGGGCCGAGATCGGCGAGGATCTCGCGCAGCAGGGCGTAGCTGCGCGGATCGCCCATGTTCGTCAGATCGCCCGAGGCGACGACGAAATCGGGCTGCCGCTCCATCGCGTTGATCGCCGCCACCGCGCGGCGCAGCGCGCCCGGCGTGTCCGGCAGGCTGGCGGCATCCGCCCCCCCGGCGTGCGAGACGTGCAGATCGGTCAGGTGGATGAAACGGGTCATGCGGACACTCCGGCGGCTTGCAGAAGGGATTGGGTATAGGGCTGGGCGGGGCTTTGCAAAACCTGGGCCACGGGCCCCGCCTCGATGGCCCGGCCGTGCTGCATCACCAGCACCTCGTCGCAGATCGCGCCGATGACGGCCAGGTCGTGGCTGATGAACAGAAGGCCCAGGCCCATCTCCTCCTGCAGGTCCATCAGCAGGTTCAGGATCTGCGCCTGGACCGAGACGTCGAGGGCGCTGACCGCCTCGTCGGCGACCAGAAGGGCGGGGCGGGTGACGATGGCGCGGGCAATGGCGATGCGCTGGCGCTGGCC
>JBPEXR010000345.1:0-2469 GCA_052031355.1 Paracoccaceae bacterium | reverse complement strand
ACCGGCGATCTGGGGCGGATGGACGCGGCGGGAAACCTGTTCCTGACCGGCCGCCTGAAGGAGCTGATCAACCGCGGGGGCGAAAAGATCTCGCCATTGGTGATCGAACGCGCGGCCAAGGCCCTGCCCGGCGTGGAAGAGGCCGTGGCCTACCCGGTGCCGCACCCCAGCCTGGGCGAGCAGCCGCAGCTGGCGGTGATCGCCCGCGGCGCGCTGGACGAGGCGGCGGTGCTGGCGCATCTGCGCCGGCACCTTTCGCCCCACGAGGTTCCGGCCCGCGTGCAGCTTCTGGACGCGCTGCCCCGCCTGCCCAGCGGCAAAACCGACCGGCGCGCCCTGGCCCTGCAACACGCCGTGCCGGAGGATGGCGCGGCCGCCGCCGCCGCCGCGCCAGACCCGCTGGCCGGCACCGTGGCGCGCCTCTGGGCCGAGGCGTTGAAGGTCCGCGTCCCCCACGCCGAGTCCGACTTCTTCGAGGATGGCGGCGACAGCCTGGCCGCGACAGAGTTCCTGGCCGCGCTGGAGCGGGCGCTTGGCGTCGCCCTGCCGCCCAACACCCTGTTCGAGGCGCCGCGCTTCGGCGCGCTGGTGCAGCGCCTGCGCACCGCGCAAGACAGCCCCGCCGCCCGGCCGGCGGGCGAGGGCGCGGCCCTGGCCTACGTGCGCCGGATGATCGCCGGCTGGCAGGGCGAACGGGTGGGCCCGCGCCAGCTGATCGTCGCCCGCCATACCTACCGGCAGGGCCTGCCGGTGTTCTTCTGCGCCAACGGGCTGAAACTGCCCAACCGGCTGGAGCGGAAGGTGTTGACGGAAAACCCGGTCTACCTCATGCGCTCGCTGCACGGCTCGGGTGCCGAATGGCGCCGCGGCCTGCCCGAACTGGCCGATATCTACGCCGAGGAGATTGCAGCCCTCCTGCCCCCCGGCGCGCCCTTCGCGGTGGGCGGCTTCTGCGCCGGGGCGGTCACGATGGAGGCGGTGGCCCGGCAGTTGGCGGCGCGGGGCCTGACGCCTGCCGGTTTCATCGCCTTCGACGGCATCATCACCCGGCCGACCGACTACCCGGTGTTCTACATCTGGTCGAACCATCCGCGCTATTCCGGCATAGGCCAGTTTCAGGACCCGCGCCGCGCCTTCAGCTGGCTGCACCCGGCGGGGGCGGATTACCTGCATTGCGAACTGGCACACGCCAAGCTACTGGCCGCGCCCGCCTCGGTCCGGCAGGTGCGCGAGGCGCTGCAACCGCTGCTGAACGGCGCCCCGCTGCCCCGCCACCGCCACCCCGAGGCGCTGTCTCCCGAGGCCCGCCGCACCCGCCATGCCGCCCAGCTGGAGGTGCGCGGCCCACGGCTGCTGCGCGCGGCGGGGACGGCGCCGCACCGGCTGCGGCTGACCAACGCCAGCCCGCACGACTGGCCCGAAACCGATGTCAGCGGAATCTACGTGGCGCTCGACGTGCAATCGCTGCGCCGGGGGCGGCCGGTCCGGCACCGCCAGGCGCTGCTGCACCTGGACCGCCCGCTGCCCGCCGGCGCCACGCTGGAGGCCGAGGTAGTGGTCGACTGGCCCGCGCCGGCCCTCTGGCGGCCACTGAGGCTGGAGATCTCGATGGTCGACGACGGCTTCGGGAGGTTCGGCCCCGTGCTGCGGCGAACGGTGCTACGGCGCCCGGGTTAACCGCGCCGGCACGGCCACCGGCCAGCGGTGCCCGAAGCGCGGCTGGAAGGCCAGCGGGCGGCCCTCCAATTCCGGCGCGCGGTCGAGCAGCGCCTCCAGCCCCGCGGCGATCAGCGCGCGGGCCAGCGGCGCGCCGATGCAGCTGTGCCGCCCGCGCCCGAAGACGAAGTGATCGGGCGCCGGGCGGGCGATGTCGAAGCGCTCGGGCGCCGCGTGGTGCGCAGGGTCCAGGTTGGCGCTGCCCAGCGCCAGGAACAGCGGCACCCCCTCGGCCAGCTCCACGCCGTGGCGCTGGTGGGCCTCGCGCACCACGCGCGGGATGATCTGCGCCGGGCTTTCCAGCCGCAGCGCCTCGCGCGCGATCAGCGCGGCCTCAGGGCGCGCGCCGGAATCCCCGCCGCCGGGCCCCGTCAGCCAGCGGTGCAAGGCCAGGCCGATGCCCGCCTCGATGTTCTCGATCCCGTCCGCCAGGATCAGCAGTGCGTTGTCGGCCATCTCCCGCGGGTCCAGCCCGCCCAGCCGCGCCAGCTGGCCCAGGAACCCCGGCCCCTCCCCGGCCTGCGCCGCGCGGGCGGCGGCGGGATCAACCAGCGCGCGGGCCTCGGCGAGATCTGCGTTCACCGCCTCCAGCGCCGCGCGGCTGTCGATCGGCGCGAAAAGGCGAAAGAGGGCGGCGCTGGCCCGCCGCAGTTGTGCCGTCTCAACATCTGGAAGCCCCAGGAACCGCGCCATCGCCTGCGCCGCGAAGGGCCCGGCGAAATCCCCGATGACGTCGAACTCCTGCTGCGCCGG
>JBPEXR010000344.1:0-2152 GCA_052031355.1 Paracoccaceae bacterium | reverse complement strand
CCCAGGAACAGGCCGATGGGTCCCAGCAGGCTGCGCCCGGTCTGCAGCGCCCAGCCGAGGTCGGCGAGCGCCAGCGCCAGCACCAGCACCGGCGCCAGGCTGCGCAGCGCGCGGCGCAGCTTGGCGCGCTTCCACGGCAGCACTGCCCCCAGCGGCAGGATCAGCCCCAGCGCCACGAAGAAGGGCGTGACGGCGGCGTTGAAGAAGGGCGGCCCAACGCTGAGCTTGCGATCGAAGAACAGCTCCGCCACCAGCGGCCATACCGTGCCGACGAAGGTGACGAAGGCGGCGACCGCCAGCAGGATGTTGTTGGCCACCAGCGCCGACTCGCGGCTGGCCAGGCCGAAAACGCCCCGCGCCTGCATCGCGCCCGCCCGGGCGGCGAAAAGGCTCAGCGCGCCGCCGGTGAAGAAGCACAGGATCGCCAGGATGAAGACGCCGCGGTCGGGATCGTTGGCAAAGGCGTGCACGCTGGTCAGAACGCCCGAACGCACGATGAAGGTGCCGATCAGCGAGAAGCCGAAGGCCAGGATCGCCAGCAGGATCGTCCAGGCTTTCAGGCTTTCGCGCTTCTCCACCACGATGGCCGAATGCAGCAGCGCCGCCGCCAGCAGCCAGGGCATGAAGGAGGCGTTCTCCACCGGGTCCCAGAACCAGAAGCCGCCCCAGCCCAGCTCGTAGTAGGCCCACCAGGACCCCAGCGCGATGCCGATGGTCAGGAACAGCCAGGCCGCCAGCGTCCAGGGCCGCACCCAGCGCGCCCAGGCGGCATCGACCCGCCCCTCGATCAGCGCCGCGACGGCGAAGGAGAAGGCCATCGAAAGGCCGACGTAGCCCAGGTAGAGGAACGGCGGATGGAAAGCGAGGCCCGGGTCCTGCAACAGCGGGTTCAGGTCCTGCCCGTCGAAGGGCGGCACCGCGACCCGCAGGAAAGGGTTGGAGGTGAAGATGATGAAGGCCAGGAAGGCCACCCCGACCGAGCCCTGCACAGAAAGCACCAGCGCCCGCAGCCGCGGCGGCAGGTTGCCCCCGAACCAGGCGGCGCAGGCCCCGAAAAGCGCCAGGATCAGCACCCAGAGCAGCATCGAGCCCTCGTGGTTCCCCCAGACGCCGCTGATCTTGTAGATCAGCGGTTTCAGCGAATGGGAATTCAGCACCACCAGCCGCAGGCTGAAGTCCGAAGTGACGAAAGCATGCGTCAGCGCGGCGAAGGAAAAAAGCAGCAGGATGAACTGGATGCTGGCTGCCGGCTCGGCCATGGCCATCCAGCCGGGGCGGCGCAGCTGGGCGCCGGCGAAGGGCACCACCGTCTGAACGATGGCGACGGCGAAGGCGAGGATCAGGGCGAAATGGCCAAGCTCATTTATCATGCCCCGTCTATACCAGCCCCCGCGCGCCGCGGCCAATCGATATGGGGCCCGGGGCGGGATCACATTGTCGCGCCCCGGGGGCGGCACACGGCCCTAGCCGGCAGGCGCGGCGCTGCGCAGCCGCCGCCATTCCTCCAGCGCGGCGTTGGGCGCCTCGGGCCCCTGAAGGGCCACGGGCTGCGGGGCCGGCGCCTCTGCCGGCGTTTCGCGCTTCCCTTCGGAGAGGCGGTGCAGCGCCGCCGCCTGGGCGGCGAGCCGTGCCTGGAACTCCTGCCCTTTCACCTGGTGGCGCGCGCCGAAGTAGAAGGAGACGATGACCCCCAGCAGCCACCACAGCGGCTCGGGCACCAGGGCAAGGCCCGCCATGCGCGCGGCAAACCATTCCGGGCGCCACATCGCCGCGATGAACAGCGCCAGCGTGCCGAAGGCCATCGCCGGACGCGGCAGGCGGTTCAGCCCGTCGACCAGCCGGTCGAAAAGCCCCCGTTCGGGCTGCGCGAACTCCCCGGCGAACTGCGCCAGCGCCGCGGCGCGGGCGGCAGCGGCACGCTGCGCCTCGGCTTCGGCGTTGGGGCGAAAGACCTCCGCCGTCTCGCGCAGCGCGTTGCGCCCGCCGCCGAACAGCGCCTCCAGCAGACCCGCGATCAGGCCCATTGCGCGACCCGGGCGGTGAACTCGGCCTCCGTCATGTGAAAGCGGGGGGAGATGAAATGCTCCGCCCGCCGGATCCAGCCGCCCTTGCCGCCGGCGCGGGTCCGCGCGTATTTGCGGCTGGCCGGGCG
>JBPEXR010000343.1:0-3143 GCA_052031355.1 Paracoccaceae bacterium | reverse complement strand
GGAGCCCTTGAGGCGCGGGGGCAAAACCCCAGTCGGAACCCCACTCAAAACCCCACTCAAAACCACTGGCCCGGCTCCATCAGCCCCAGCTCCATCAACTGCCGCGAATGCCAGTCGAAGCGGGCCGAGCCGGCCCAGCGGAAGCTGCGGATCGCCGCGCGGCTGGCGGGGTTGTGGCGCAGCGCCTTCGCCGCCCGGAAGGAGGCGACGGCGCAGCTGGGGCTGTTGTGCCAGGGGCCGGCGAAACTGTTGTAATCGGGTAGCGACCAGGTGAAATCCTCGCGCATCCGCAGCCCGCGGGCGGCGCGGACCAGCGGCACGCGGTCGATGCGGCGGGCGTCCTCGGGCATGTGCTCCTCTAGGCGCCAGCGCAGCGCGCCGTAGAAATTGAGCTGCCGCTCGGGCGGCGCCGCGGGGGCGGCGGCGCGGCTGCCCTGCGCCGGCGGCGGGGCGGCGCGCGCCTCGGCGTAGCGGCCGGCGCGGTCGAGATGCGCATCCTCCAGGCTGACGCCGCCGGGCGCCTCTGCCAGATCGCCGGCATAAAGGTCCACGGTCACCCCCGAGAGGCTGCCGCGCCGCTCCTGCTCCACGAACTCGATCAGCCCGGTGATGCGCCGGCTCTCGCAGAAGGGAAAGAAAAGGTACTCGGCGTTGAACCCGGCATAGAGCCACTGCCCGCGCATTCGCGGCAGCAGGCGGTTGACCGCCTCCGCCAGCGCCGCGCGCCCGAGGCCCGCGTGGGCGACGCAGCGCACCGCCGGGCCCAGCGCCGCCGCCTCGCGCGCCTCCGCCTCGGCCCAGGGCGGCAGCAGCGCCAGCACCAGCGAGAACCCCAGATCGACGTGGTGGCGCAGGGTCGAGGCGACCTCGACCTCGTCCTCGCACAGGATGCAGGCCACCGGGCCCCGGCGCAGCAGGCCCGCCTCGCGGCGCAGGAAGGATTTCAGGTCCGGATGGTGCATCGCCCGCAGTCTGGCGGCTTTGGGGGCAAGTGCAAGCCCTCGGGGGACGCGCGGGCGGGATGGCGGGGACGGGTGAATGGGCCGGGCGGACGTTCTCACGTTGGTGGCGGAAGGCTCGAAGATCACCGCGAGGCGTTGTCGGGGGTGAGAGGAATACGCCCGGACCTTGTACCGGGTTGGCGGGAAGCGGTATCAGTCAGCGCCCGCGACGAGGCCAGCGCGAGCGACCCGTGAAACCGTCTTCGGCCGACGCAGCAAGGTCCCATGCCCCCCTGCGAAGTGTCAATCGAGGCAGGCGGCGTTCGCCCGGGCCAGCCCGTCGGAGCGACCCCGAGAGGCACGGCGCGCGCATCCGTTTCGCCCGCTCGGGCCTGGTGCCTCGGCAGACAGCCCAAACGAAAACGGCCGCGCGGGGCATCCGCGCGGCCGTCCCTCTTCCAGTCCCAGCGCCCCTCAGTTGGAGCTTTCCTCCGCCTCCTCGGCGGCCTGGGCCTCGATCTCGCGCCAGCGGGCGACGTTGCGGTTGTGCTCGTCCAGCGTCTCGGCGAAGGCGTGCCCGCCGGTGCCGTCGGCGACGAAGAACAGGTACTCCGTCTCCGCCGGGTTCAGCGCCGCCTCGATGCTGGCGCGGCCCGGGTTGGCGATGGGGGTCGGCGGCAGCCCGTCGATGACATAGGTGTTGTAGGGCGTCTCGCGCCGCAGCTCGCTGCGCCGCAGCCCGCGGCCCAGAACACCCTCGCCGTTGGTCAGCCCGTAGATCACCGTGGGGTCGGTCTGCAGCCGCATGCCCTGGCGCAGGCGGTTGACGAAAACGCTGGCGACCTGGCCGCGCTCTTCCGGCACGCCGGTTTCCTTCTCGACGATGGAGGCGAGGATCAGCGCCTCCTCGGGGCTCTCCAGCGGCAGGTCCTCGGCCCGGTTCTGCCAGGCGGCGGCGAGGATCGCCTCCTGCGCGGCCTGCATCCGCTCGACCAGCGCCTGGCGGCTCTCGCCCTCGCGCAGCTCGTAGGAATCGGGGGCAAGCGTGCCCTCCGCGGGCACCTCCGGCAGATCGCCGGTCAGCAGGTCAATGCCCTTCAGCCCCTCGACAACCTGCCAGCTGGTCACCCCTTCGGCCAGGGCGACGCGGTAGCGGGTGTCGGCCTCGGCGCGGACTTCCTCGTAGACCTCGGGGATCTCCTCGGCGCCCAGGTCGAACTCTGCCACCTTGACGAAGCGCTCGGTCGCCGGGTCCAGCTCGCGCACCTGCACGTCCGCGGCGGTGACGCCGATGCGCCAGACGACCTCGGTGCCGCAGGTGCTGGCGCCGCCCCGGGTGACGATGTCGAGGATCTCCTCCATCGAGGCGCCCTCGGGCACCAGGAAGGAGCCGGCCTTCAGATCGCCCGCCTTCTCGGTGTAATCGGCGCCGATGCGGAAGATCGCGCCGCGGCTGATGGCGCCCTTCTCCTCCAGCTGGCGGGAGACGCGGGCCATCGAGGCGCCGCGGTCGACCTGCACGCAGATCGGCGCGGTCAGCGGCCCGGCGCCGGTGAACTGGCGCTGCCCCCAAAGAATGACGCCGCCCAGTAGAAACAGGGCGACGATCAGGAAGGTCAGCGCGTTGGACGCGATACTTCGCCACATGGCCTAGGACACCTTTCCGAACAGGACGCTCGCGTTGGTGCCGCCGAAACCGAAGCTGTTGGACAGCGCCACGTTGATCTCGCGCTCGCGCTTGGCGTTGGGGGCCAGGTCCACCTTCGTCTCGACCGCCGGGTTGTCCAGGTTGATCGTCGGCGGGGCCACCTGGTCGCGGATCGCCAGGATCGAGAAGATCGCCTCGATCGCGCCGGCGGCGCCCAGCAGGTGCCCGGTCATCGACTTGGTCGAGGACATGGTCACCTTGGAAGCGGCATCGCCCATCATGCGCTCCACCGCGCCCAGCTCGATCGTGTCGGCCATGGTCGAGGTGCCATGCGCGTTGATGTAGTCGATGTCCGCCGGCTCCAACCCGGCCTTCTTCAGGGCGGCGCGCATGGCGCGCTCGGCCCCGTCGCCGTCCTCGGAAGGCGCGGTGATGTGGTAGGCGTCGCCCGACAGGCCATAGCCGATCACCTCGGCGTAGATCTTCGCGCCGCGGGCCTTGGCGTGCTCGTATTCCTCCAGCACCACGATGCCGGCGCCCTCGCCCATGACGAA
>JBPEXR010000342.1:0-1759 GCA_052031355.1 Paracoccaceae bacterium | reverse complement strand
GATCGAGAAAGCCCGCGCGGCGCGCTGACGGCGCGGGTCACTGCGCGTTCTGCGGCAGATCGTCGTTGATCTCGTAGTAATCGCCCTTGTCGGCGGTGAAGATATGCATCTTCAGCCGCGTCTTGGTCGGCGTGTCGAAGGCGCCCATGCTGATCCCGATCCAGTCGTGGAAATTCGGGTTGAAGAACAGCGAGGCGCCGCATGTGCCGCAAAAGCCGCGGCGCACCTTCTCGGAAGAGGCGTACCAGCGCAGTTGCGTCTCGTCCTCGATGGTCAGCGCCGCCTTGGGCACGTCGGTCGAGGCTTCGACATGGCCGGAAAACTTGCGGCACTTCGTGCAGTGACAGGCCGAAGGGTCCGGAAGCTCCCCCTCTACCCGAAAGCGGATCGCGCCGCATAGACAAGAGCCGTGGTGCATCGCGGGCCTCCCTGGTGTCGCGCCGCGCATTGATCGGCCGCAGGCGCGGCGCTGTCAACGTGCGGGCGGCGAGCCGGGGGGAGGCCGGAGGGGCAGGGCATCCGCACGGCCACGAAAAAGGCCGCCCCGAGGGGCGGCCTTGCGTTCTTTCCGGCCAGGGGCCGATCAGGCCGATCGGGCCGATCAGGCGGCCTTGGCGAGGTTGCGCAGCACGTAGTGCAGCACGCCGCCGTTCTCGACGTATTCGATCTCCACCGCCGTATCGATGCGGCACTTGAGGGTGATCTCCTTCGTCGAGCCATCGGCGTAGGTGATGGTGCAGGGCACCTCTGCCTGCGGCTTCAGATCGCCTTCCAGCCCGGTGATGTCGAAGGTCTCCTCGCCGGTCAGCTTCAGCGAGCTGCGGGTGTCGCCGCCGGTGAACTCGAACGGGATGACGCCCATGCCCACCAGGTTCGAGCGGTGGATACGCTCGAAGCTTTCGGCGATCACGGCCTTGACGCCCAGCAGCGCGGTGCCCTTCGCGGCCCAGTCACGGCTGGAGCCGGCGCCGTACTGCTCGCCCGCCACCACGACCAGGGGCGTGCCCTGTTCCTGGTAGGCCATCGCCGCCTCGTAGATCGAGGTCTGCTCGCCGTCCGGGCCCTTGGTGTAGCCGCCCTCGACACCGTCCAGCATCTCGTTGCGGATGCGGATGTTGGCGAAGGTGCCGCGCATCATCACCTCGTGGTTGCCGCGGCGCGAGCCGTAGGAGTTGAACTCCCGCGGCTGGACCTGGCGCTCGGTCAGGTACTTGCCGGCGGGCGTCGTCTCCTTGAAGGAGCCGGCGGGCGAGATGTGGTCGGTGGTGACCATGTCGCCCAGCAGCGCCAGCATCCGCGCGCCCTTGACGTCCGAGATGGTGCCCGGGTCCTTGGACATGCCGCGGAAGTAGGGCGGGTTCTGAACGTAGGTCGAGGCGGACGGCCAGTCGTAGGTCTCGCTGTCGGTGGTCTCGACGGCCTGCCACTTCTCGTCGCCCTTGAAGACGTCGGCGTATTTCTCCTGGAAGGCTTCGCGCGTGACGGTCTTCTCGACCAGTTCGGCGATCTCCTTCTGGGTCGGCCAGATGTCCTTGAGGTAGACATCCTTGCCGTCCGGCGTCTGGGCGATCGGGTCCTTCGCCAGGTCGATGTTCATGTCACCGGCCAGCGCGTAGGCGACGACCAGCGGCGGGCTGGCCAGGTAGTTGGCGCGCACGTCGGGGCTGATGCGGCCCTCGAAGTTGCGGTTGCCGGACAGCACGGAGGTGGCGATCAGGTCGTTGTCGTTGATCGCCTTGGAGATTTCCGGCGCCAGCGG
>JBPEXR010000341.1:0-2131 GCA_052031355.1 Paracoccaceae bacterium | reverse complement strand
GCCAGAAACGTCAGGGACTGAACGGCAGGCGTCCCCAGGCGGGAACGCCGCTGCGCGGCCTACCCGTCGGAAACCCCCGCCTCCGCGAAGGTCGCCATGCCCGAATGGCAGGCCAGCGCGCCCTGCAGCACGCCGATCGCCAGCGCCGCGCCGGAGCCTTCGCCCAGCCGCAGGTCGAGCTGCAGAAGCGGCGTCTTGCCCAGCGCCTGCAACAGCCGCGCATGGCCGCTTTCGGCGCTGCAATGGCCCGCCGCGCAATGGTCCAGCGCGCCGGGGGCGGCCTGGTGCAGGCAGGCGGCGGCGGCGGTGCAGATGAAGCCGTCCAGCAGCACCGGGATGCGCGCCTGCCGTGCGCGGGCAATGGCGCCGGCCATGCCGGCCAGCTCGCGCCCGCCGAGGCAGCGCAGCGCCTCCAGCCCGTTGCCCCGGGCGCCGGGGTTCGCGGCAAGGCCCGCGTCGACCGCCCGCGCCTTTCGCGCCAGTCCTTCCGCGTCCACGCCGGTGCCGCGGCCGACCCAATCGGCCCCGCTGCCTCCGAAAAGCGCCGCGGCCAGCGCCGCCGCGCTGGTCGTGTTGCCGATGCCCATCTCGCCGGCGACCAGCAGGTCCGCCTGCGGGTCCACCGCCTCCCAGCCCGCTTGCAGCGCGGCGACAACCTCCGCCTCGGTCATCGCCGGGCCTTGGGTGAAATCGGCGGTGGGGCGGTCGAGCGCCAGCGGCACGACCTTGAGGCTGGCGCCGAAACAGCGCGCCAGCTGGTTGATCGCCGCGCCGCCGGCCTCGAAATTGGCCACCATCTGGGCCGTCACCTCTGCCGGGAAGGCCGAAACGCCCTGCGCCGTCACCCCGTGGTTGCCCGCGAAGATCGTCACCTGAGGGGCCTTCAGCCGGGGCCGCGCCACGCCGCGCCAGCCGGCGTACCATTGCGCCAGGCCCTCCAGCCGGCCCAGGGCGCCGGGCGGCTTGGTCAACTGGGCGTTGCGCGCGGCGGCCCCCTCTTGCGCGGCGGCGTCGGGGCCGGGCGCCTCGGCCAGCAGGCGGGCGAACTCGGTCAGGCTATCGAACTGGGGCATCCTTCCTCCCGTTGATCGGCGGTGCCCCCCGTGTTTAACCATGCAGGCGGGGGAATGAAGGGCAAAAGGGGTGGCCTATGGCGAATTTCCAAGGCGGCGGGGCGCGGCATGTGCTGGGCGATCTGCGGGATGATCTGTGGCACGGCGCGGTGCTGCTGACCCGTGCGCCCCTGCCCCGGCTGCCGGAACGGGCCCTGTCCCGCGGCGCCGCGGCGGCCTGGGGCTGGCCGCTGATTGGCGCGGGGCTGGGCCTCTGGGCCGCGGCCGTCGGCGGGCTGGCGTTGTGGCTGGGCCTGCCCCCGGTGCTGGCGGCGGGCCTGGCGCTGGCAGCGCAGGTGGCCGCCACCGGCGCGCTGCACGAAGATGGCCTGGCCGATTGCGCCGACGGCCTTTGGGGCGGCGGCACCCCGGCGCGGCGGCTGGAGATCATGCGCGACAGCCGCCTGGGCAGCTACGGCGCGCTGGCGCTGCTCTTCGGGCTGGGGCTGCGCTGGGCGGCGCTGGCGGCGCTTTTCACCGCCGGCTGGGCCGCGGGCGCCGCCGCCCTTCTGGCCGCCGGGGCGCTGAGCCGCGCGGTGATGCCTGCGCTGATGGCCGCCCTGCCCCCCGCCCGCGCCGACGGGCTGTCGCGCGCCGCGGGGCGGCCAGGCCGCGGCACCGTGGCGCTGGCCGGCGCGCTGGCGGTACTGCTGGCCTGGGCCGCGCTGGGCGCCTTCCCCTTCGCCGCCGTAACCTCGTACCTTGCGCTGGCGCTGGCCTGGGGCGCCACGGCGCGGGCGAAGCTGGGCGGGCAGACCGGCGACGTGCTGGGCGCGGGGCAGCAACTGGCGGAGATCGCCGTGCTGCTGGCGCTGGCGGCGGGCTGACCAAGGGCTGACCGGGGCAAAAGAAAACCGCGCCCCGAGGGGCGCGGCTCAAAATGTCTGAAAGTTGCGCGGCGGATCAGGCGGCGCGGGAGACCAGGACCTCGTCCACCTGCTTGGCGGCGGCCACTTCGTCCCCGCCGGAGACGGCGGCAACCTCGCGGGTCAGCCGCTCCAGCGCGGCCTCGTAGAGCT
>JBPEXR010000340.1:0-3621 GCA_052031355.1 Paracoccaceae bacterium | reverse complement strand
GACGTTTTCTACCTCCACTCCCGCCTGCTCGAGCGTTCGGCGAAGCTGGGTGACGAGGCCGGCAACGGCTCGCTGACGGCTCTGCCGATCATCGAAACCCAAGGTGGTGACGTGTCCGCGTTCATTCCGACCAACGTGATCTCGATCACCGACGGTCAGATCTTCCTCGAGACCGAATTGTTCTACCAGGGCATCCGCCCCGCCGTGAACACCGGTCTGTCGGTGTCGCGCGTTGGTTCCTCGGCCCAGACCAAGGCGATGTCCTCGGTCGCCGGCCCGGTGAAACTGTCGCTCGCCCAGTACCGCGAGATGGCGGCCTTCGCCCAGTTCGGCTCCGACCTCGACGCCGCGACCCAGCAGCTGCTGAACCGTGGTGCGCGTCTGACCGAACTGATGAAGCAGCCGCAGTACGCGCCGCTGACCAACTCCGAAATCGTCTGCGTGATTTACGCCGGTACGCACGGCTACCTCGACAAGGTCGACGTGTCGGAAGTCGGTCGCTTCGAGGCGGGCCTGCTGGCGCACCTGCGCAGCAAGCATGCCGACCTTCTCAAGGACATCACCAACAACGACCGCAAGGTCAAAGGCGAGTTGGAAGAGAAGATCAAAGCCGCCATCGACGGTTTCGCCGCCGACTTCGCTTAAACGGGAGATAAGGCAATGCCAAATCTCAAGGACCTGAAGAACAGGATCTCGTCGGTCAAATCGACCCGCAAGATCACCAAGGCCATGCAAATGGTTGCCGCGGCGAAACTTCGCCGCGCGCAGGAGGCTGCCGAGGCTTCGCGTCCCTATTCTGAGCGGTTCAACGCCGTGATGGCAGGGCTCGCGGCCAGCGTCGGCGGCTCCGACAGCGCGCCCAAGCTGCTCAGCGGCACGGGTGAAGACAAGGTGCATCTGCTGGTGGTCATGACCGCCGAACGCGGGCTGTGCGGCGGCTTCAACAGCAACATCGCGAAGAAGGCCAAGGCCCATGCGCGCGATCTGCTGTCCCAGGGCAAAGAGGTGAAAATCCTCACCGTTGGCAAGAAGGGCCGCGACGCGCTGCGCCGCGACCTGGGCGAGCATCTGGTCGGCCATGTCGACCTGAGCGAGGTCAAGAAGATCGGCTACGGCGACGCGCAGAACATCGCGCAGGACGTGCTGAACCGCTTTGACGCGGGCGAATTCGACGTGGCGACGATCTTCTACGCGAAGTTCGTCAACGTGGTCATGCAGACGCCGACGGCGCAGCAGATCATCCCCGCCAAGTTCGACGCCGAAGAGGGTGAAGACAGCGGCGCCAACACGTTGTTCGACTATGAACCCAGCGAAGAGGAGGTCCTCGCGGACCTGCTGCCGCGCGGGGTCGCCACGGCGATCTTCTCGGCCCTGCTGGAGAACGGCGCATCCGAACAGGGTGCACGGATGTCGGCGATGGATAACGCCACACGCAACGCGGGCGAGATGATCGAGAAACTGACCATCGAGTACAACCGCACGCGTCAGGCCGTCATCACCAACGAGCTGATCGAAATCATTTCCGGCGCGGAAGCGCTGTAAGCAAATCGGAGACACGACATGGCACAAGCTGTCGGTAAAATCACACAGGTCATCGGCGCTGTCGTTGACGTTCAATTCGAGGGCGAACTGCCCGAGATTCTCAACGCGCTCCACACCGAGAACCAGGGCAAAACGCTGGTTCTCGAAGTGGCGCAGCACCTTGGCGAAAACACCGTGCGCGCCATCGCGATGGACGCCACCGAAGGCCTCGTGCGCGGCCAGTCGGTGACCAACACCGGTGACCAGATCCGCGTGCCCGTGGGCAACGCGACCCTGGGCCGCATCATGAACGTCACCGGCGAAGCCGTGGACGAGCAGGGCCCGGTCAACGCGGACAGCACCCGCGCCATTCACGGCGAAGCGCCCGAGTTCGCGGCCCAGTCGACCGAGACCGAGATCCTCGTCACCGGCATCAAGGTCATCGACCTGCTGGCCCCCTACACCAAGGGTGGTAAGATCGGCCTCTTCGGCGGTGCCGGCGTGGGCAAGACCGTTCTCATCATGGAACTGATCAACAACATCGCCAAGGTGCACTCGGGCCTTTCCGTGTTCGCGGGCGTGGGTGAGCGGACCCGTGAGGGCAACGACCTCTACCACGAGATGATCGAATCCGGCGTTATCGTTCCCGACAACCTCGTGGACTCGAAAATTGCGCTGGTCTACGGCCAGATGAACGAGCCTCCGGGTGCGCGTATGCGGATCGCCCTGACCGGCCTGACACTGGCCGAGCAGTTCCGCGACGAATCCGGTTCCGACGTTCTGTTCTTCGTCGACAACATCTTCCGCTTCACGCAGGCCGGTTCCGAAGTGTCCGCCCTTCTGGGCCGTATTCCTTCGGCCGTGGGCTACCAGCCGACACTGGCGACCGACATGGGCGTGATGCAGGAGCGCATCGCCTCGACCAAGAACGGTTCGATCACCTCGGTGCAGGCCGTCTACGTTCCCGCGGACGACCTTACCGACCCCGCGCCGGCGACCTCCTTTGCGCACCTCGACGCGACGACGGTTCTCGACCGTTCGATCTCGGAAAAGGGCATCTACCCGGCGGTTGACCCGCTCGGTTCCACCTCGCGTCTGCTCGACCCGCTGATCATCGGCGACGAGCACTACAAGGTGGCGACGGACGTCCAGCAGGTGCTTCAGCGCTACAAGTCGCTTCAGGACATCATCGCCATTCTCGGCATGGATGAACTGAGCGAAGAGGACAAGCTGACCGTGGCCCGCGCCCGTAAGATCGAGCGTTTCCTCAGCCAGCCCTTCGACGTGGCGAAGGTCTTCACAGGCTCCGACGGCGTTCAGGTGCCGCTGGAAGAAACCATCGCGTCCTTCAAGGCCGTGGTTGCCGGTGAGTACGACCACCTGCCCGAAGGTGCCTTCTACATGGTTGGCGGCATCGACGAAGTGAAGGCGAAAGCCGAGAAAATGGCGGCAGACGCCGCTTAAGGAGCGCTGACAATGGCAGACACAATGCAATTCGACCTCGTTTCGCCGGAACGGCGGCTGGCATCGATGCAGGTGACGGCCGTGCAGATTCCGGGCACCGAGGGCGACATGACGGCCATGGCCGGCCATGCGCCCACCATCACCACCCTGCGTCCGGGCATCCTGCGCGCCGAGGCGGCCGACGGTACGACTGAATATGTCGTGACCGGCGGCTTCGCCGAGATCGGCGGTCAGGGCGGCGTGTCTGTTCTGGCGGAGCGCGCCGTGGCACGCGCCGACATGACCCAAGAGCAGATGGACAGCATGGTGGCAGAGGCGCATGCCGTCTACACCCGCGCCAAGGACAACTGGGAGAACGAGCCCGGTCCCGTGGATGACGCCGCCAAGCTTCTGGCCGACATGGTCGCCGTGGGCGACGAGATCGGCCTGTCGAGCAAGCAGCCCAACCTGTAAGCTTCTAGACCTACTTGAAAAGCCCCGTTTCGGCGGGGCTTTTTTCTTTTCTGGCTCCCGAGCCTGCGGCATCATGGGGCAAAGCACCAAGCAGGCAGGCCCCATGAAGAAATTGCGCAGCCATACCATCGGCATCGACAGCGGCGACGTGATGCTGTTTTCGGACTACGAGGATGGCGGCGA
>JBPEXR010000034.1:0-19815 GCA_052031355.1 Paracoccaceae bacterium | reverse complement strand
CGTCTCTGCAGCAGAGCCTGAATCAGTCTCTAACTCGCCTGAACTAGTCGATTCACGTGCCGCCTTTGCCGCCTCCGCCGGGCGCGCCTCGGGGCTGGGCGAGACGGCGGGCGCCTCGGCCCCAAGCGGCGCGCCAAGGGACAGAAGCGCCAGTGCGAGGGCCGCCGCGCCCCTCATTTGAAGACAACCGTCACGCCGTCGGAGACGACGCCCGCCAGCTCCCGCGCGTCCCAGTTGGTCATCCGCACGCAGCCGTGGCTTTGCTGGCGGAAAAGGTCGTCCGGGGAGGCGGTGCCGTGCAGCCCGTAGGTCGGCTCCGACAGGTCGATCCAGACCGAGCCGACCGGCCCGTTCGGCCCCGGCGGCAGGGTCAGCGGCTCGGTGTTGTCGCCTTGGGTGAAATTCTCGTCCGGGCGGTAGCTGTAGGTCGGGTCGACCGCCACGGCGACCACCTCGTGCGTGCCCTCGGGCGAGGGTGTCTGGGTCGAGCCGACGGCGACCGGGTAGTTGGCCAGCATCTTGCCCTCCGCGTCGAAGGCCGCGAGGCGCCGGCTGTCCTTGCGCACCTCGATCCGCGCGACCGAGGCGTCGAGGTTGGGCGGCGGGGCGATGACGGTGATCTCCTCGCCCGCGGTGAACTTCGCGCCGGGGTTCAGCGCCTCAAGGAAGCCCTCGTCCATGTGAAACCGCTCGGCCAGCCGTTCGGTGACGCGGGTGAAGCCGATCTTCTCCAGCTCGGCCAGCTTGGCATAATCCTCGGGCAGGGGCGCATCGCTCAGGCCTTCGGTGTCCGCGGCGCTGATCGTGTAGCGCATTGTCGCCTGGCCCTGGTCGCCGTTCAGCGCGGCCCAGACCTCCGGGTCGAGCTGGCCGTCGACGGGAAGGCCGGCGCTGGCCTCGAAGGCTTCCAGCGCGCTGCGCGTCATCTCGCCCTTCCAGCCGTCGATCACGCCGGGGGAGCTGTGGGCCCGGTCCAGCAGCCATTGCAGCCGCGCCGCCAGGGCGCTTTGCCCCTCCGGCAGGGCGCCGCCCTCGTAGCGGGCGCTGTCGATGGCGTCGGGGCCGAAATCCAGGGCCTGGGCGATCCCGGGGGCCAGTCCGGGCGCGAGGGCAAGAAGGGCGGCAAGGGCGGTGCGATGCATGGAACCTCCGTCAGGGTGCGCGAGGCCCAACGCCCCTGCCCCCGCGAGGTTCGCAAAACTTGTCGTGAGGCGAAGGGCTTGGCCCCCCAGGGCCGCCTTCCGAGGCGCGCCCGTGCCCTTAAGGCACCAGGACGATCTTGCCCGTGGCGCCGCGGTTCAGCACCCGCTCCAGCACTTGCGGCGCGTCGCGCAGCGGGTAGCGCCCCTCGATCACCGGGCGCACGCGCCCCGAGGCGTGCCAGCCCAGAAGCTCGCGCATGTTCTCGGCGTAGACCTCCGGCTCGAACCGGGTGAAATTGCCCCAGAAGACGCCGACGACGCTGAATTCCTTGACCAGCGACAGGTTCACCGGGAATTGCGGGATGGTGCCGGAGGCGAAGCCGACGACCAGCAGCCGCCCCTTGCGCGCCATGCAGCGGACCGCGGTGTCGAACGCCTCGCCGCCGACCGGGTCGAAGACCACGTCGACGCCGCGCCCGTCGGTCAGCTGTTTCACCCGGTCCTTCAGCCCGTCATAGCCGATCACCTCGTCGGCGCCGGCCGCGCGCGCGATCTGCTGTTTCTCCTCCGAGGAGGCGACCGCGATCACCCGCGCGCCCATGATCTTGCCGATCTGCACCGCCGCCAGCCCGGTGGCCCCGGCGGCGCCGAAGACCAGCAGCGCTTCGCCCTGTGCCAGCGCGGCCCGCTGCTTCAACGCGTGGTGCGAGGTGCCATAGGCGACCAGCAGCGCGCAGGCCTCGGCCGCGTCCATGCCCTGCGGCAGCTTGAAGACGCGCGCCGCCTCGGTCACATGCGCCTCGGCGTAGCCGCCCAGCGTGGTCAGCGCAGCCACCCGGTCGCCGGGAGCCAGGCCTTCCACCCCCTCGCCCAGGGATTCGACGGTGCCGACAACCTCCATCCCCGGCACGAAGGGCGGCTCGGGCTTCATCTGGTAGAGGCCCTGCACCAACAGCCCGTCGGGGTAGTTCACCCCGGCGGCCTCGGTCCGGATCAGGATCTGGCCGGGGCCGGGGGCGGCGGGCTGCATCTCCTCGAAGCGCAAGTCGGACAGGGGGCCGAAGCCGTGGCAGGTGATGGCTTTCATCGCGGTCTCCTCAGACTTCCAGCCATTCGCGGCGCACGTCCTCGCGGGTGGCGAACTCGGCCGGGGTGCCGGTGTAGACGATCTCTCCGTGGCCCATCACATAGACCCGCGCGGCGATGCGCAAGGCGATCGAGAGTTTCTGCTCGATCAGCATGATCGCCACGCCGGCGCGGGCGATCTCGGCGATCATGTCGCCGACCTGCTGGACGATCTTGGGGGCCAACCCCTCGGTCGGCTCGTCGATGATGATGAGATCCGGATCGCCCATCAGCGTGCGGCACATGGTCAGCATCTGCTTTTCGCCGCCCGACAGCACGCCGGCCAGGTTGTCGGCCCGGCGCTGCAGGTTGGGGAACATCTCCAGCATCTCGTCCACCGACCAGCGGCCAGGGCGCTTCATGTCCTTGATCCCCAGGATCAGGTTCTGGCGCACCGTCATCATCGGGAAGATGTCGCGGCTTTCGGGCACGTAGCCCAGCCCGAGGCGGGCGATCTGGTGGCTTTCCAGCCCGGCGATGTCGCGGCCCTTGAAAAGGACGCGCCCGCGCGGCGGCACCTCGCCCATGATCGCCTTGGCGGTGGTCGAGCGGCCGACGCCGTTGCGCCCCAGAAGGGCGATCACCTCGCCCGGGTTGATGTGCAGATCGACGCCGCGCAAGACGTGGCTCTTGCCGTAGAAGGCGTGCAGGTCCTGCACCTCCAGCATGGCCGATCCGTTGGCGACGGGGGTGCCTTCGCGGGGCATGGTGGCTTCGGTCATGCGGGTTCTCCTGCCTGAAGGGCCTCGGCCTCGTCGCCGAGGTAGGCCTCGCGCACACGCGGATCGCCGCGGATCTCCGAAGGGGCGCCGGTGGCGATGATCTCGCCGTAGACCAGCACCGAGATGCGGTCGGCCAGGTTGAAGACCACGCCCATGTCATGCTCGACGATGATCAGCGTCTTGCCCTCGGTCGCCTGTTCGATCAGCGCGACGGCGCGGTCGGTCTCGGAATGGGACATGCCGGCGGTGGGCTCGTCCAGCAGGATGACGTCGGCGCCGCCGGCGATGGTGATGGCGATTTCCAGCGTGCGCTGGTCGGCGTAGGGCAGCAGCGCCGCCGGCAGGTTCGCCTTGTCCAGCAGGCCCACGCGCTCCAGGATCTCGCCGGTCTTGCGGGTCACCTCGCGCAGGCTGCCCACGTTGCGCCAGAAGCTGTAGCCGTAGCCCATCGACCACAGCACGCCGCAGCGCACGTTCTCGCGCACCGTCATGTTGGCGAAGATGTTCGACACCTGGAAGCTGCGCGACAGGCCCAGCCGGTTGATCGCATGCGGTTTCATCCGCGAGATGGTGCGCCCGTTCAGCGCCACCTCGCCGCTGCTGGGCCAGTAAAGCCCCGAGATCAGGTTGAACAGGGTCGATTTCCCGGCCCCGTTCGGCCCGATGATGGCGTGTTTCTCGCCGCGCTCGATCTGCAGATCGACGCCGCGGATGATCTCGGCCGGGCCGAAGCTCTTGGTCAGTCCGGTCAGTTTCAGCGCGGGGGCACTCATCGCGGCATCTCCTCGGGCATGGGGGCGGGTTCGGGCATGGGCCGGCGGATCAGCGCGATGCCGCCGGCAATCAGCAGGGCGATCAGCGCCCAGGTCAGCAGCCCGCCGTGCGGCAGCGCCATGCCGAAGGGGGCGAAGACCTCGCCGAAGCCGTTGGACCAGCGCACCGCGACCTCGACCAGCACGATCACCCCGGCCAGCGCCGCCAGCACCCCGGCGCCGCGCAGGCCCCAGAGGCGCAGCTTCTCGGCCCGGTCGGGCGCGCGCAGCCCGCCGGTGGCCCCGAAGACGATGCCGGCCAGCCCGCCGGGCGCGAACATCACGATGACGATGAACAGAAGGCCCAGGTACAGCAGCCAGGCCTCCGAGTAGTCGGAGAGCATGGATTGCATGTAGGTCAGCAGCACCGCCCCCAGGATCGGCCCGACGAAGTAGCGGATCCCGCCGATGTAGGCCATCAGCAGCACGAAGCCGGAGGGCACGAGGGAGAGGGATTCGGGGGTGAAAATCTCGTAGTTCACGGCCGCCATGCCGCCGGCCAGCCCGGAAAAGGCACCGGCGAAGATGAAGACGAGGTAACGCACGCGCGTCGGATCGTAGCCGACGAATTCCACCCGCTCGGGGTTGTCGCGCGTCGCCTCGGACATCTTGCCCAGCGGGGTGCGCGAGAAGGCGAAGATCCCGGCAACGCCGAGGAAGGTCCAGAAGGCGATGAACCAGTAGACGTCCTGCACCGGGCCCATCGACAGGCCGAAGACCTCCGGCCCGTTCATCCGGTCGCCGGTCACGCCTTCCTCGCCGCCGAAGATCGAGCCGAACATGAAGCCCGCCGCGGCGATCAGCTCCGCCACGCCCAGCGAGATCATCGCGAAGGGCGTGCCGGCCCGGCGGCAGGAGGGCCAGCCGATGATCGCCCCGGCCAGCGCGCCGGTGGCAAAGCCCACCACCGGCAGGGCAAAGACCGGGTAGTTGGCCCAGAAGGCGCTGTCGCCGGCCTCGATCGCGTTCATCGCGTGCATGGCGGCATAACCGCCGAGGCCGAAGTAGACCGCCTGGCCGAAGCTCAGCAGCCCGGCCTTCCCCAGCAACATGTTGTAGCTGAGCGCGAAGACGATGTTGATGCCCATCGCCGCCAGCAGCGAATAGACGGTGCGCGACAGGTCCATCATCGGCAGCAGGACCAGCAGCGCGGCCAGCAGGATGAAGGGCAGGATGCGGGTGCGGAACTTCTGCGCGCCCGAGGGCGCCAGGTCGGCGTAATCGCGCGGGATGCTTGCGGCGTCGGTCACAGTTCACGGTCTCCCATCAGGCCGCGCGGGCGGATCATCAGGATAAGGACAAGGAAGAGGAAGGGGATCATCGGCGCCAGCGAGGCCACGGTGATGCTGCCCACCTCGCCCACGGGCGACAGGCCCAGGAAGAAGAAGATGTCGGCGAAGGTCGCGTCGATGGCGATGGCGAAGGTCTGCATCAGCCCCAGCAGCATCGCCGCCAGGAAGGCGCCCATCAGGCTGCCCAGCCCGCCGACCACGACCACCACGAAGACGATCGGCCCCATCTGCACCGCCATTGCCGGGTCGGTGACCAGGAAGTTGCCGCCGATCACCCCGGCCAGGCCCGCCAGCGCGCAGCCCACGCCGAAGACGGTCATGAAGATGCGCGGCACGTTGTGGCCCAGGTGGCCGACCATGTGCGGATGCGTCAGCGCCGCCTGGATGATCAGCCCGGCGCGGGTCCGCTTGAGGATGAACCACAGCGCCGCCAGCATGGCGATGGCCACGAAGAGGGTGAAGATGCGATAGGCCGGGTATTGCGCGCCGAAGAGGGTGAAAAGCGGGAAATCCAGCAGCTCGGGCACCTGGTAGTTCACCGCGTTGCGTCCCCAGACGATCTTCACGACCTCGTCGATCAGGTAGGCCAGACCGAAGGTGAAGAGCAGCTCCGCCACATGGCCGTTGGCATGGACGGTGCGCAGGCCCCATTTCTCCACCGCCGCGCCGATCAGCCCGACCAGGATCGGCGCGAAGACCAGCGCCAGCCAGAAGTTCGACACGCCCGAGATCGTGTAGGCGAAATAGGCGCCCAGCATGTAGAAGCTGGCATGGGCGAAGTTCAGCACGCCCATCATGCTGAAGATCAGCGTCAGGCCGCTGGACAGCATGAACAGCAGCAGGCCGTAGATCACGCCGTTGAGCAGCGAGAAGACGATGGTTTCCATGGGGACCCTCTTTGCGCGGAGGGGCCGCCGCGCCCGCGGCGGCCCTTTCGGTCAGCCGGCGGTCAGGAACGCTCGGGGCGTTCCATCTCGCAGGTGGTGGGCAGGGCCGTGGCCTCGGCCTCGATCCGGTCCGCCTCGCCCGAGGTCCAGCCCAGGTCCAGCTTCTCCACGCCGCGCGTTACATCATCCGAGAAGGTCGACATGAACATCGGCTGCAGCACCTGGTGATCCTCGGCGCGCATGGTGACGGGGCCGTAGCCGCCGTCGATGGTCATGCCCTCCAGCGCGAAGGCCACGTCGACCGGGTCGTTGCTGCCGGCTTCCTCGGCGGCCTTGTCCAGCATCTCCATCAGGTTGAAGATGCGGTCGTAGTAGTAGTTGAACTCCGGGTAGGCGGCCTCGAACTCGTCGATGAAGGCGTCCTTCTCGGCGTTCGTCTCCAGGTTGGTGTTCACCTCGGAGATCTGCTTGACCATGCCGACGGCCTTCTCGCCCATCGCGGTGGCCGCACCCAGCGAGCCGCCGTAGTAGGTCAGCACCGGCACGTCGAGGCCGCTGTCGATCGCCGCCTTGATCAGCAGCACCATGTCGGCGCCCCAGTTGCCGGTGATCACCGCGTCGGCGCCCGAGCTGATGATCTTCTGCACGTAGGGGGTGAAGTCCTTCACCTTGCCCAGCGGGTGCAGCTCGTTGCCGACGATCTCGATGTCGGGGCGCTTCTCGGCGATCATCTCGGCCGCGGCCGCGCCGACGGCCTTGCCGAAGCTGTAGTCCTGGCCGATCACGTAGACCTTCTTGATGTCCTCCTGCCCTTTCAGCCAGTCGGTCACCGCGTTCATCTTCATGTCCGCGTTGGCGTCGAAGCGGAAGTGCCAGAAGCTGCAACGCTCGTTCGTGAAGGCCGGGTCGACCGCGGCGTAGTTCAGGAACAGCACCTCGTCGCCGGGGTTGCGCTTGTTGTGCTTCTCGACCGCGTCGATCAGCGCCGAGGCGACGGAGGACCCGTTGCCCTGCGCGATGTAGCGCGCGCCCTCGTCGATCGCCTTCTGGAACTGGATCAGCGATTCCTTGGGGTTCACCTTGTTGTCGAAGGCGATGATCTCGACCATCTCGCCGTTCATCCCGCCATTGGCGTTGATGTGCTCGGCGGCGAATTCGAAGTGGTTCAGCCCCGACTGGCCGGTGGGGCCGAAGGGCCCCGAAAGCGGGTCGATATAGGCGATCTTGACCTCGGCGGCGGCGGCGCCGGCCGCAAGCGACAAGGCCCCCGCAAGCGCGGCGGACAGAATGCGTGTCATTTGGTTTTCCTCCCGTGACGGCGCGTCGCCTCCTCCACGACGTGCCTTGATCGGGATGAAAAGACGTGATTGCTTCCTTGTCAAGAAAAGTGTGAAATTCTATTCTGCACTGCAAAACATAACGGGGAGGAAACCGGCATGTCAGGCAAGGCTACCGGGGCTGCCGAAGGGGCCGAGGGGGATTTCCGCGCCCGCATCGCCGGCTGGATCGAGGCGCACTGCCCGGCCGAATTGCGCGGCATCGACCTGGGCGAGGATGCCATCTGCTGGGGTGGCCGCAAGTGGGTTTTCGCCTCTGACGCGCAACGCCAGTGGCTGGAGGCCGCCGCGGCCGAAGGCCTGACCGCCCCGACATGGCCCCGCGCCTACGGCGGCGCCGGCCTGACCCGCGCCGAGGAGAAGATCTTCCGCGAGGAGATGGCCCGCCTGCAGGCCCCGCCCCCGGTGGAAAGCTTCGGCCTGTGGATGCTGGGTCCGGCGCTGCTGAAATTCGGCTCTGACGCGCAGAAACAGCGCCATCTGCCGCCCATCACCCGCGGCGAGATTCGCTGGTGCCAGGGCTATTCCGAGCCTGGCGCGGGCAGCGATCTGGCGAACGTGCAGACGCGGGCCGAGGACATGGGCGACCACTGGCTGGTCAACGGTCAGAAGATCTGGACCTCCTACGCCGACCAGGCGGACTGGATCTTCGCGCTGGTGCGCACCGACCGGGAGGCGCCCAAGCACAAGGGCATTTCCTTCCTGCTGATGGACATGGAAAGCCCCGGCATCACCACCCGGCCGATCCGGCTGATTTCCGGCAAATCCCCTTTCTGCGAGACGTTTTTCGACAACGTGAAAGTCCCCAAGGAGAACCTGGTGGGCGAGCTGAACCGCGGCTGGGACATCGCCAAGTACCTGCTGACGCACGAGCGCGAGATGATCGGCGGCGGCGCCCGCGGGCTGCTGGGCGGCCGTGCCCTTGGGGCCTTCCTGGCGGCGGCGGACCCGGCAGCGGCGCAGGACCCGGTGATCCGCGCCGAGGCCCTGAAGCTGGAGGTGGACAGCCTGGCCTTCTCCATGACGCTGGAGGGCTACAAGGACCGCGCCGAGGCCGGCGAGGGCGTGGGCAATGCCTCGGCCATGCTGAAATACTTCGGGACCGAGCTGAACAAGCGCCGCTACGAGCTGATGATGGCCGCCGCCGGCGCGGACGGGCTGGAATGGCAGGGCGCGCACGGGCCGCTGGCGCCCGAATGGCTGCGCACCAAGGCCAATTCCATCGAAGGGGGCACCACCGAGGTGATGCTCGACATCATTGCCAAACGCGTGCTGGAGCTGCCAAGCCGATGAGCCTGATTTCCGCGACCGCCCCGCTGAACCCCACCGAGGACGAAACGATGCTGCGCGACGCCGCGCGCGGCTTTCTGGATCATGCCGCCCCCGTATCGGCCTTCCGCCGGATGCGCGACGCCGGGCAGACCTTCGATCCCGGCCTCTGGCGCGAGATGGCGCAGATGGGCTGGGCCGGCATCCTGGTGCCCGAGGACCAGGGCGGGGCCGACATGGGCCACCGCGCCGCCGGCATCCTGGCCGAGGAGATGGGCCGCCTGCTGGCCGCCTCGCCCTTCCTGTCGACCGCCGTCATCGCCGCCGCCGCCCTGCGCGCGGCCGGCAGCGACCGTTTGGGCGAAGTGGCCGAAGGCCGCGCGATCTACGCCCTGGCGGTGGACGAGGGCGCCAAGCACGGCCCCGAGGGCACCGCGCTGGAGGCCGCGCGCGCCGGCAACGGCTACCGGCTGACCGGCCGGAAGCGCTTCGTGGCCGATGGCGGTGCGGCGGGCCGCGTGCTGGTCCTGGCCCGCACCGCCGGCGCCCCGGGCGAGGCGGAGGGGCTGACCCTATTCGACATCGAGGCGGACCGTGCCGGGCTGACCCGCGCCTCATGCGACACCGTGGACGGGCGCGATTTCGCGACGCTCGACTTCGACGGGCTGGAGGCGACGGGCGCCGACGTGGTGGGAGAGCTGGACGCCGGCCTCGCCATCGCCGCGCAGGGGCTGCGCGCCGGGCAGGCGGCCCTCGCGGCAGAGCTGACGGGCCTCGCCGGCGGCGCCTTCGCCATGACCGCGGGCTACCTGAAGGAGCGGCGCCAGTTCGACCGGACCATCGGCTCTTTCCAGGCGCTGCAGCACCGCGCGGCGCAGCTGTGGTCAGAGATCGAGGTGACGCGCGGCGCCGTCACCAACGCAGGCCGCGTGCTGGACGAGGCGGGCACCGGCCCGGAGGCGGAGCTCGCCGTTTCCGTCGCCAAGGCCCGCGCGACCGAGACGGCGCGGCTGGCGGTCTCGGAAGGGGTGCAGATGCACGGCGGCATCGGCATGACCGACGAACATGACATCGGCTTTTTCATGAAGCGCGCCCGCGTGGGCGCGGAATGGCTGGGCGATTACGGCTATCACGCCGCCCGCGTGGCCGCGGCAAGGGGGTTCTGAATGACACCGACGACGCTTTTCGACCTGACCGGCAAGACCGCGCTGGTCACCGGCGGGGCCACGGGCATCGGCCGCATGGCCGCCGCCGGGCTGATGGCCGCCGGCGCGCGGGTGCTGATCGCCTCGCGCAAGTCCGAAGCCTGCGAGGAGGCCGCCGAGGCGCTGAACGGTCTGGGCTATCCCGGCAAGGCCGAGGGTTTCGGCGGCGACGTCTCGACCGAGGCGGGCGTTGCGGCCCTGGCGACCGAGGTGGGCAAGCGCTGCGCGCGGCTGGACATCCTGATGAACAACGCCGGCACCACCTGGGGCGCGCCGCTGGGCGATTTTCCTTTCAAGGGCTGGGACAAGGTCATGGCGCTGAACTGCGCCGGCATGTTCCAGCTGACCCAGGCCCTGCTGCCGCTGCTAGAGGCCGCGGCGCAGGCGGGCGCCCCGGCGCGGGTGGTCAACGTCGGCTCGGTCATGGGCGAGACGCCGATGGGCGACGGGGCCTATTCCTATGCCGTCTCCAAGGCCGGGGTGCACCACATGACGCGCATCCTCGCGAAGGAGCTGGCCGGCCGCGGGATCACCGTCAACGCCCTGGCGCCGGGGCCCTTCAAGTCCAACATGACGGCCTTCGCCATCGGGCAGGAGGACCAGGCGGACCGCGTCGGCGCCCGCGTGCCGCTGGGCCGGCTGGGGCAGGACAGCGACATCGCCGCCGCCATGCAGTACCTTTGCGGGCCGGGCGGGGCCTATGTCACCGGCGCGGTGCTGCCGCTGTCGGGGGGCATCAACGTGACCACCGGCCCTTCCATCTTCGGGGAGGATTGAGCCGTGGCCCAGACCATCACCCGCGAGGAACTGCTGGCCCGCGTGGGCGAGCGGATCGGCACCTCGCGCTGGTTCGTGATCGACCAGTCGCGCATCGATGCCTTCGCCGACGTCACCGAGGATCACCAGTTCATCCACACCGACCCGCAAGCCGCGGCGGAAACCCCCTTCGGCGGCACCATCGCGCATGGGTTCCTGACGCTGTCGATGCTCTCGGCGATGATCTACGACGGGGTGCCGGACCTCGAGGGCGCGAAGATGGGCGTCAACTACGGCTTCGACAAGGTGCGGTTCCTGTCGCCGGTGAAAGCCGGGGCGCGGGTGCGCGCGCATTTCACCCTGGCCGAGGCCCGCGAGGGCAAGCCGGGGGAGCTGACGACCCACTGGGATGTCTCGGTCGAGATCGAGGGGCAGGACCGCCCGGCCCTGGCCGCGCGCTGGATCGGCCGCCGCTATTTCTAGGGAGGGGCAGATGAGCGTATCTTTCGAGGGCCGCGTGGCCATCGTCACCGGGGCGGGCGCGGGACTGGGCCGGGCCCATGCGCTGGGGCTGGCCGAACGCGGCGCCGCCGTGGTGGTCAACGACCTGGGCGCGGCCACCGACGGCTCCGGCGCCTCCTCCGAGGCGGCGCGCGCCGTGGTGGCGCAGATCGAGGCCGCCGGAGGGCGCGCCATCGCCGACGGCGCCGATGTGACGGACCGCGCGCAGGTGGCGCAGATGGTCGCCCGGGCCGAGGCAGAACTGGGGCCCGTCGATATCCTGGTCGCCAACGCCGGCATCCTGCGCGACCGGACCTTCGCCAAGATGGACCTCGCGGATTTCGACAAGGTCGTCGCCGTGCACCTGACAGGCTCGGCCAACGTGGCACATGCGGTCTGGCCCGGCATGCGCGCCCGCGGCTATGGCCGGATCGTGCTGACGACCTCGGCCTCGGGGCTGTACGGCAACTTCGGGCAATCGAACTACGGCGCCGCCAAGGCCGGGCTGATGGGGCTGATGAACGTGCTGGCGCAGGAAGGCGCCAAGTCCGGCATCCACGTCAACCTGCTGGCCCCCACCGCCGCCACGCGGATGACCGAGGGCCTGCTGCCCGAGGACGCGATGGAGCTGCTGGCCCCCGAGACGATCACCCCCGGCCTTCTGGCGCTGGTCAGCGAGGCGGCCCCCAGCGGCATGATCCTGGGCGCCGGCGCGGGCTGTTTCACCGAGACCCGCGTGACCGAGACGCGCGGCGTCGCCCTGGCCGGCGACGATCTGACCCCCGAGGGCGTGCTGGCCGCCATGGGGCGCATCCGCGACCCCGAAGGCGCGACCGAGATGGCAAATGCCTTTGCCCAGACCCGAAAATATGCCCGGATGGCAGCCGAGGCCCGTGGCCTGCCGCTGCCCTGGGACGACTGATTCCCCCTACAAGGAGCCACCCCATGCGTGACGCCGTCATCGTTTCCACCGCCCGCACCCCGATCGGCAAGGCCTATCGCGGCGCGTTCAATGACACCCAGGCCCAGGCGCTGATCGGCCATGCCATCGCCGCCGCCGTGCAGCGCGCCGGGCTGGACGGCCCGGAGGTCGAGGACGTGATCGTCGGCGCCGCGCTGCAACAGGGCTCCACCGGGTCGAACATCGCCCGGCAGGGCGCGCTGCGCGCCGGGCTGCCCACCTCGGTCGCCGGCATGTCGCTGGACCGGCAATGCGCCTCGGGCATGATGGCCATCGCCACCGCCGCCAAGCAGGTGGTGCAGGACGGCATGGACGTGGCCATCGGCGGCGGGGTGGAAAGCATCAGCCTGGTGCAGACCGAGAAGATGCGCACCGACCGCCTGCGCGACCCCTGGCTGCGCGAGCACAAGCCCGCCCTCTACATGTCGATGCTGGAGACCGCCGAGGTGGTCGCCCGCCGCTACGGCATCAGCCGCGAGGCGCAGGACGCCTACGCCCTGCAAAGCCAGCAGCGCACCGCCGCGGCGCAGGAGGCCGGCCGCTTCGACGACGAGATCGTGCCGATGACCACCGTGATGAAGGTGCAGGACCGCGAGACCGGGGAGATCTCCGAGCGCGAGGTGACGCTGGACCGCGACGAGGGCAACCGCCCCTCGACCACGCTGGAGGGGCTGCAATCGCTGCAGCCGGTCTTCAAGAACGGGCTGGAGATCGCCGAGGGCGGCTTCATCACCGCCGGCAACGCCAGCCAGCTGTCCGACGGCGCCTCTGCCGCCGTGGTGATGGAGGCGAAGGAGGCCGAGAAACGCGGGCTGCAGCCGCTGGGCCGCTACGTCGGCGTCATGGCCGCGGGCTGCGAGCCCGACGAGATGGGCATCGGCCCGGTCTACGCGGTGCCGAAACTGCTGAAGGCGCACGGGCTGAAGATGGACGACATCGGCCTGTGGGAGCTGAACGAGGCCTTCGCCGTGCAGGTCCTTTACTGCCGCGACAAGCTGGGCATCCCGGACGAGCTGCTGAACGTCGACGGCGGCGCGATCTCCATCGGCCACCCCTACGGCATGTCGGGCGCGCGCATGGTCGGCCACGCGCTGATCGAGGGCAAGCGCCGCGGCGCCCGCTACGTCGTCTGCACCATGTGCGTCGGCGGCGGCATGGGGGCGGCGGGCCTCTTCGAGGTGCTGTGATGTCGCGCCTGCCGCCGCAGCTCACCGGCCTGCGCATCCCGGCCGTCGCCTCGCCGCTGTTCATCATCTCGAACCCCGACCTGGTGATCGCGCAATGCAAGGCCGGCATCGTCGGCTCCTTCCCCGCGCTCAACGCCCGCGAGGGCGAGGGCGAGCCGGTGATGCTGGAGGCCTGGCTCAAGCGCATCACCGAGGAGCTGGACCGCCACAACCAGGCCAACCCGGACCGGCCCGCCGCGCCCTTCGCGGTGAACCAGATCGTCCACCGCTCCAACGCCCGGCTGGAGCGCGACATCGAGATCTGCCACCGCTGGAAAGTGCCGATCTGGATCACCTCGCTGGGCGCGCGGGTCGAGGTGAACGACGCCGCGCACGACTGCGGCGGCATCGCGCTGCACGACATCATCAACAACCGTTTCGCCAAGAAGGCGATCGAGAAGGGCGCCGACGGGCTGATCGCCGTGGCCGCCGGGGCGGGCGGGCACGCCGGCGCGCAATCGCCCTTCGCCCTGGTGCAGGAGATCCGCCAGTGGTTCGACGGGCCGATCCTGCTGTCGGGGGCCATCGCCACCGGCCGGGCGATCCTGGCGACCCAGGCCATGGGGGCGGATCTGGCCTATATCGGCTCGCCCTTCATCGCCACCGACGAGGCGAACGCCCAGCCCGAGTACAAGCGCATGATCACCGAAAGCGGGGCCGAGGATATCGTCTATTCCTCGCTCTTCACCGGGGTGCACGGGAACTACCTCAAGCCCTCGATCGCGCGGGCGGGGCTGGACCCCGACAACCTGGAAAGCGCCGACCCCAGCGCCATGAACTTCGGCCCCGACCGCAAGAAGCCGAAAAGCTGGAAGGAGATCTGGGGCGCCGGCCAGGGCATCGGCGCGGTGCGCGAGGTGCAGCCCGCCGCGGCACTGGTGGACCGCCTGGCGGCCGAATACGCCGCCGCGCGGGACGAGATGCGGGTTCTGCTGGCCGATGGCTGAGCTGCTGGTCATCCGCCACGCGCAAGCCAGCTTCGGCGCGGCCAATTACGACGTGCTGTCCGAACGCGGCCACCGGCAGGCCCGGGCGCTGGGCGCGGCGCTGGCCCGCCAGGGGCTGCGCCCGCTGCGCTGGGTCATGGGCGCCCAGCGCCGCCACCGCGAAACGATGGAGGGGATCGCCCGCGGCATGGGCCTGCCCGTCCCCGAGGCCGAGGTGCACCCGGGCCTTAACGAGTTCGACTTCAAGGCGCTGCTGGAGGCACGCTTTGCCCGCGGCGGCGCGCCCGAGGGCATGCACGCCGACCGCAAGACCCATTTCCGCACCCTGCGCGACACCGTGCTGGCCTGGCAGCGCGACGAGATCGAGAACCCGCCCGAACGGTGGGAGGATTTCGCCGCCCGCGTCGAGGCAGCGCGCGCCGCGCTCTGCGCCCGGCCCGAGGGGCCGGTGCTGGCGGTCTCTTCCGGCGGGGCGCTGGGGCAGATGGTGGCGGCCAGCCTCGGCTGCCCCCCGGCGCGGCAGATCGAGTTGCAGCTGCAGATGAAGAACTGCGCGGTGTCGCGCTTCGTCTTCACCCCGCGCGCCTTCTTCTTTCACGCTTTCAACGAAACGCCGCATATCGACGCCGCCACGGCGGACGATCTGCTGACCTACAGCTAGGAGGCACCATGAGCGACGCCAGCCACCTGGATACCGCCGCTGTCGCCCGCTGGGTGGACGGACGCCTGCCCGGCTTCGACGGGCCGATCGAGGCGCAGAAGTTCGAGGGCGGCCAGTCCAACCCCACCTTCCGGCTGAAGACCGGCGCGGGCAACTACGTGCTGCGGCGCAAGCCCCCGGGCGCGCTGCTGAAGTCGGCCCATGCGGTGGACCGCGAGTTCCGCGTGCAAAAGGCGCTGGCCGGCACCGAGGTGCCCGTCGCCCCGGTGCATCTTCTGTGCGAGGAGGACGCGGTGATCGGCTCGGCCTTCTACATCATGGACGAGGTGCCGGGCCGCAACTTCAACGACCCCCGCCTGCCCGAGCTGCGCGCCGAAGAGCGCGGCGCCCTGGTGGACGAGATGAACCGCGTGCTGGCGGCGATCCACGGCGTCGATCTGCAGGCCACCGGCCTGTCGGACTATGGCCCCGAGGGGAACTACTACGCCCGCCAGGTCGGCCGCTGGACCAAGCAGTACCGCGCCTCGGAAACAGAGACTATTCCGGCGATGGACGCGCTTACGGAGTGGCTGAACGACAACATTCCGGAGGATGACGGACAGCGCACGCTGGTGCATGGCGACTACCGGATCGACAACATGCTTTTCGCCGCGGATGCCCCGCGCTGCGTCGCCGTTCTGGACTGGGAGCTTTCGACCATCGGCCACCCCTACGCGGACCTTGCCGCGGTCATCATGCAATGGGCCATGCCCACCGGGCACGAGGGGCGCGGCCTGGCCGGCGTCGACCGCGCCGCCCTGGGCCTGTGGTCCGACGAGGCGTTCATCGAGGCCTATTGCCGCCGCCGGGGCATCGCGGGGATCGACCGCTTCGGCTTCTACCTGGCCTTCTGCTTTTTCCGCATGGCCGGCATCCTGCAGGGCGTGAAGAAACGCGCGCTGGACGGCAATGCCTCCAACCCCGAGCGGGCGCTGAAGGTCGGCAGCTTCGTGCCCGCCTTCGCCGAGGCCGGCCTGCGCGCCGCGAAATCCGCATGAGCGATCTGACCGACCTGCTGGAGCCGCCCTACCCGCTGCAGGCGCACCTGGGCTTCGAGATCACCGCGTGGCGGGCCGACCACTGCACGCTGCGCCTGCCGCTGGAGCCCTTCTTGATGAACCGCTACGGCATCCCGCACGGCGGCATCTACGCCACGCTGATCGACACGGCGATGGGCTTTGCGGGCTGCTACACCGGCGACCGGGACGATCCGCAACTGGCGATGACGCTGTCGCTGAACGTCAACTTCCTGGCCCCCGCCCGGGGCCGGTTGCTGCTGGCCGAGGGGCGGCGCACCGGCGGCGGGCGCTCCAGCTTTTTCGCCGAGGCCCGTGTCACCGACGACGCGGGCACCCTATGTGCCACCGGGACGGGCGTGTTCCGCTACCGCGCCCGAAACAGGAAGAAGGATGAACGAAATGACTGATCAGATGCGCCGTATCGTGCTGGCCAAGCGCCCCGAGGGCGAGCCCTCGGACGATTGCTTCCGCCTGGAGACCGGCCCCCTGCCGGAGCCGGGCCCGGGCGAAGTGCTGGTGAAGGTCAGCCACATGTCGCTGGACCCCTACATGCGCGGGCGGATGGACGATGCGAAGTCCTATGCCACCCCGGTGCCGCTGGGCGGCACGATGGAAGGCGGCGGCGTGGGCGAGGTCATCGCCTCGAACTTCGACGGGCTGGCGCCGGGCGATCATGTCTTCGGCATGCTGGGCTGGGCCAGCCACGCCGCGGTGCCGGGCAAGGAGCTGCGCAAGCTCGACCCCGCCCAGGGGCCGGTCACCGCGGCGCTGGGCGTTCTGGGCATGCCGGGCTTCACCGGCTGGTACGGGCTGACGCAGCTTGGCCGGCCGCAGAAGGGCGAGACGCTGGTCGTGGCCGCGGCCACCGGGCCCGTCGGCTCGATGGTGGGCCAGCTGGCCAAGCGCGCCGGGCTGCGGGTCATCGGCATCGCCGGCGGCCCCGAGAAGTGCCGCATCGCGACCGAGACCTTCGGCTTTGACGCGTGCCTCGACCACCGCGCCTACGAGGATGCCAAGGCGTTGCGCACCGCGCTGAAGGAGGCGGCGCCCAAGGGCGTCGACATCTACTTCGAGAACGTCGCGGGCAAGGTGCTGGAGGCGGTGCTGCCGCTGATGAACGTCGGCGGGCGGATCCCGATCTGCGGCATGATCGCCTGGTACAACGCCGGCGCGCTGGGGGCCGAGGCCGGCGGCCAGAAGGACCAATTGCCCAAGCTGTGGCGCACGCTTCTGGTCAACCGGCTGCAGGCCAGCGGCTTCATCATCTCCGACCACTGGGACCGCTACCCCGAGTTCCTGCGCGAGGTCGGCCCCATGGTCGGCAAGGGCGAGATCACCTTCCTGGAGGATGTCGCCGAAGGGCTGGAGAACGCCCCCGAGGCCTTCCGCGGCCTGCTGCGCGGCAAGAACACCGGCAAGCAGATCGTCCGCATCTGACGCCCCCGCCCCGGCCCCCCGCGAGCGGGGCCGGGGCACTGCCCCGAGGGCCGGCCGTCAGGCCAGCGCGGCCATCAGCTGCGCATGACGGTCGGTGAAATCGCGCCGCACCTCGACGGGCGGGCGCAGGCGGATCGACAGCCCCTCCATCAACTCCGGTTTCGGGCGGCCGAAGAAGCGGCTGGCCTCGGCCTCGGTGAAACCGGCGATCTCCACCGCTTCCATCCAGGCGCTGACACGGTCGGCGCGCTTGATCTGCTGCTTGACCGACTTCGGCAGTTCCGCCGGCAGGCCGAAGCGGATGTGGATCGCCGCCGTCAGCCGCTGGTCGAGGGCGCCGTAGGACGGCCCCACCGCCGCCTTCACCGGCGAGATCATGTCCCCGATCACGTATTCGGGCGCATCGTGAAGCAGCGCTGCGAGGCGCCATTTCAGCGGGGCGCGGGGGGCGATGCGGCCGAAAACCTCCTCCACCAGCAGCGAATGCTCGGCCACGGTATAGGCGTAGTCCCCCGCCGTCTGGCCGTTCCAGCGGGCGACGAAGGCCAGCCCGTGGGCGATATCCTCGATCTCCACGTCCATCGGCGTCGGGTCCAGCAGGTCGAGCCGCCGTCCCGAAAGCATCCGCTGCCATGCGCGCTGTGTTGCCATTCGGCCACCTCCGCTGTGCCCGCCCCGGTTTTGCCACATTTGGGGCGCAGCCTTTCTATGTTGTCTCACATGGACCCTACAGCGTCGTGAAGTGACGTGGGTGGAACCCAGGGCCAGGGATGATGATTTAACTACCGTGGGGGGCGCGTTGACCTCCCCGGCGTGCCTCCCCCTCAGACCCGAAGCCTTTATCGAAAGGAGCTTGACATGTTCAAGCGAACGATGGCGCTCGGCCTGGGGATGGCCGCTCTGACGGCCGTTGCCCCGGCCTTCTCTGCCCCCAGCTGTGCCGAACGCGACACCGTGGTCGAACGGCTGCAAAGCAAGTTTTCCGAACAACTTGCCGCCGGCGGCCTGCAATCGGCCCGCGCGAACGCGATGATGGAAATATGGGCCTCGCCCGAAACCGGTACCTACACCGTGCTGATCACCACCCCCCAGGGGATCAGCTGCGTCGTGGCCGCCGGGACCGATTTCTTCCGCGTCGCCCCGCAACCCGTGGGCGCGGCCAGCTAAACCGGGACAAGCCTGCTTTCGCACCGCCCGGATGCCCCCCATCCGCGCCGCGCGAGGACACGCCGACCCGCAATACTTGACCGGAGCCAGCCGGGCGCCCGAACTCGGCACCCCGGTCCATTCCCCGCCCCTGCCCCTGCGCAGCCCGCGTTGCCGCAAACCGGCAAAGCTGCTAGAGCCTCGGCCCGAACCGCATATTCAAGCACGGGGCCGCACATGGCGCAGGACTACATCGTCAAGGACATCTCGCTGGCCGCCTACGGCCGCAAGGAACTGGACATCGCCGAAACCGAGATGCCGGGCCTGATGGCCCTGCGCGAGGAATATGGCGCCGAGAAGCCGCTGAAAGGCGCGCGCATCGTCGGCAGCCTGCACATGACGATCCAGACCGCCGTTCTGATCGAGACCCTCGTCGCCCTTGGCGCCGATGTCCGCTGGGCCTCCTGCAACATCTTCTCCACCCAGGATCACGCCGCCGCCGCCATCGCAGAAGCCGGCGTGCCGGTCTTCGCGATTAAGGGCCAGACGCTGGAAGAGCACTGGGATTACCTCGACAAGTCCTTCCTCTTCGAGGACGGCCCCAACATGATCCTGGACGACGGCGGCGACGCCACGCTCTACGTCCTGCTGGGCGCCCGCGCCGAGGCGGGGGAGGAGATCATCCCCGTCCCGCAATCCGAGGAAGAGGCCGTCATCAAGGCGCAGATCGAGAAGCGCATGAAGGCCAGCCCCGGCTGGTTCACCAAGGTGCGCGACCAGATCAAGGGCGTCTCCGAGGAGACGACCACCGGGGTCAACCGCCTCTACCAGCTGGTCAAGGAAGGCCAGCTGCCCTTCCCGGCGATCAACGTCAACGACAGCGTCACCAAGTCGAAGTTCGACAACAAGTACGGCTGCAAGGAAAGCCTGGTCGACGGCATCCGCCGCGCCACCGACACGATGATGGCCGGCAAGGTCGCCGTGGTCTGCGGCTACGGCGACGTGGGCAAGGGCTCGGCCGCCAGCCTGCGCGGCGCGGGCGCGCGGGTGAAGGTGACCGAGGTCGACCCGATCTGCGCCCTGCAGGCCGCGATGGACGGCTTCGAGGTGGTGCTGCTGGAAGACGTGGTGGACAGCGCCGACATCTTCATCACCACCACCGGCAACAAGGACGTCATCCGCATCGAGCACATGCGGCAGATGAAGGACATGGCGATCGTCGGAAACATCGGCCACTTCGACAACGAGATCCAGGTCGCCGCGCTGAAGAACCACAAGTGGACCAACATCAAGGACCAGGTGGACATGATCGAGATGCCCTCGGGCAACCG
>JBPEXR010000339.1:0-1524 GCA_052031355.1 Paracoccaceae bacterium | reverse complement strand
TCCTTCATGTTCGACTGCTCGGACTTCGCCCGGTTGATCGAGAAGACGACGTCCTCGGCGGTGAACTCCGCCCCGTCGTGGTAGGTCACGCCCTGGCGCAGGTTGAACACCCAGACGTTCGGATCGTCTTCCTTGGGCGCCCAGTCGGTCGCCAGCGCGGCCTGGAATTCGCCGGTCATGTCGCGAATGATGAGCGGCTCGTAGATCTGGTGGGCCAGCGTATGCGTCGGCCCTTCGTTCTGCGCATGCGGGTCGAGCGTCAGCGAGTCGCCCGCGCGCGCCCAGCGCAGCGTCTCCGCCGATGCGCCAAACGCGGTGGACGCCAGCAAGGCCGCCGCAAGAATGCCGGTAGTCTTCATGATCATCTCCCTGTTGATCCCCGGAACTGATTGTCCGGTCATGGAAGTTTTATAGAGATACCACAGCGACCTGCAAAGCAAGGACCGCCCGCCATTCGATCGCACCACGTTCAAATCGGCGAATAAGAACAAGGCGAACGCTACCAACCGTTCCCGCGCTCACCCGTCCTGGCGGATACGGGCGTTGGTCGGGTCGAAGGGACTGTCCTCGCAGATCTCCGCGGGCCAGAGGCGGCCGAACATGCGCACCTGCAGCTTTTGCCCGGGCTGCGCCAGGTCCGGGGCGACGTAGCCCATGCCGATGGACTTGCCGAAGGCCACGGAATAGCCGCCCGAGGTGAGGCGGCCGACGCGGCGGTCGCCGTCGTAGAGGGCCTCGCGCCCCCAGGGGTCGGCGTCCTCGGGGCCGTCGATCAGCAGGGTCACGCATTTGCTGCGAATGCCTGTCTCCTGCATGGCCGCCTTGCCGTGAAACTCCTTCGACAGGTCGACGAAGCGCGGCAGGTCGGCCTCCAGCGGGGTGGCGTCGCGGCCCAGCTCGTTGCCGAAGGCGCGGTAGCTTTTCTCCTGCCGCAGCCAGTTCTGCGCCCGCGCGCCGACCAGCTTCAGCCCATGCGCCGCGCCGGCCGCCTCCAGCCGGTCGAAGAGGTGGTTCTGCATCTCGATCGGGTGGTGCAGCTCCCAGCCCAGCTCGCCGGTGTAGGCGACGCGCACGGCGCGCACCGGGACCATGCCCAGCTCGATCCGCCGCGCGGACAGCCAGGGGAACCGGGCGTTCGACAGGGCCGTGTCGGGATCGGCGTCGCGGATCAGCTCGGTCAGCAGGGCGCGGGACTTCGGCCCGGCGATGGCGAAGACGCCCCATTGCGTCGTCACGTCCTGCACGGCCACCCAGCCCTCGCCGCGGGCGTTCCAATCCTCGGCCGCCTTACGCAGGAAATCCCCGTCGTAGGCCGTCCAGGCCCCGGCAGAGACGAGGTAGTAATCCTGCTCGGCCAACCGCACGATGGTGTATTCGGTGCGCACGGTGCCCGCTTCGGTCAGCGCGTAGGTCAGGTTGATGCGCCCCACCTTGGGCAGGCGGTTGCAGGTGAACCAGTCGAGGAACGCCGTGGCGCCGGGGCCGGAGACCGAATGCTTGGTGAAGGCGCTGGCGTCGATCAGG
>JBPEXR010000338.1:0-4864 GCA_052031355.1 Paracoccaceae bacterium | reverse complement strand
GCGCACCTGGCATGAGCGTGCCGCAGAACACCCGCGCCGGCATCTGGCTGATGATCGCGACGACCTTCATCTTCGCGATGCAGGACGGCATCAGCCGCCATCTTGCGGCCGAGTACAACGTTCTGATGGTGGTGATGATCCGCTACTGGTTCTTCGCGCTCTTCGTCATCGCCCTGGCGGCACGGGCGCCCGGGGGCCTGCGGCGCACCGCGGCGACGCGCCAGCTGCCGCTGCAGATCTTCCGCGGCGTGCTTCTGGCGGCCGAGGTCTGCGTCATGGTGCTGGGCTTCACCCTGCTGGGCCTGGTCGAAAGCCACGCCGTCTTCACCAGCTACCCGCTGCTGATCGCCGCCCTCTCCGGCCCGGTGCTGCGCGAGGCGGTGGGCTGGCGCCGCTGGGCGGCGATCGGCGTCGGGTTCATCGGCGTTCTGATCATCCTGCGCCCGGGCTTCGGCGTCTTCGCCCCCGAGGCGGCGATCCCGCTTCTGGCGGCCTTCATGTTCGCCCTCTACGGGCTTCTCACGCGCTATGTCGCGCGCGAGGACAGCGCCGCGACATCCTTCTTCTGGACGGGGGTCGCGGGGGCGGTCACCACCACCCTCGCCGGCATCTGGCTGTGGGAGCCGATGGCCCCCGGCGACTGGGCCTGGATGTCGCTGCTGTGCCTGACCGCCGCGCTGGGGCATTGGACGCTGATCAAGGCCTACGAGCTGGCCGAGGCCAGCGCGGTGCAGCCCTTCGCCTATTTCCAGCTCGCCTTCGCCGCCGCCCTCGGCCTTGTCGTCTTCGGCGAGGCGGTGGCCCCCAACGTGGCGCTGGGGGCGGCACTGGTGGTGGGCGCGGGGCTGTTCACCCTCTGGCGCGAGCGGGCGCGGCAGCGCCGGACGCGCGGCGCGGCGCCCGGCCCCGTCGCCGGCAGCCACGCGCCGGCCGCCGACGAGGTCTGACGCACCGCCGCAGCTACCGGGCGCTATTGCAGCGCGCCGGTGGGGCGCTGGCCGTCGCCGATCAACTCCTTCGAGAAGGGCACCGGGTGCACCTCGCGCCCCATGCGCGCGCGGTAGACCGGCAGGCTTTCGGTCACCCGCATCACGTAGTTGCGCGTCTCGCGGAAGGGGATGCGCTCGATCCAGTCGATGACGTCGATCTCGCCCTTGCGCGGATCGCCGAACATCTCCATCCACAGGATCGGGCGGCTGGGGCCGGCGTTGTAGGCCGCGGCCATCATCACCGGGTTGCCGTCGAAACGCTCGGCCAACTCCGCCAGGTAGGCGCCGCCCAGCAAGGAATTGTAGCCCGGATCGGAGAGCAGGCGCGTGGGACGGAATTCGACCCCCAGCTTGCCGGCGACCTCCCGCGCGGTGGCGGGCATGATCTGCATCAGCCCCCGCGCCCCGGCGCCCGAGACAACGCCGGGATCGAACTCGCTTTCGCGCCGCGCGATGGAAAGCATCATCTCCACCGGCACCGGCTGTTTCTCCAGCGCCATCGGGTGCAGCGCGTAGTAGGGCCCCGGCAGGGTCACCCCCTGCTCTGCGGCGCGCTTGCCCAGCATGACCTGCAGATGCGCCTCGCCGCGCTCTTCCAGCATCGCGCCCATCTGGCCGATGGCCTGCGCGTCCAGCGATTCCGCCAGGTGGGTGTAGAAGCGCTCGGCCAGTTGCATCTCGCCGGCGGCATAAAGCGCCTCGGCGGCGATGAAGACGGAGCTGCGCGTGAAATCCGCCTCGCGCCAGTCGGGGTAGATGACATCGCCCACCAGCGCCGGGTCCGAGGGCAGCCCGGCCTTCTCGGCGGCCAGCAGCCCGTAGAAGCTGGTCTGGTGCGCCGCGCCCTTGGCATAGGCCTCGGCCGCCGCCTCGGCGTTGCCCGCGGCTTCATGGGCGCGGCCCTTCCAGTAGTAGCCGCGGCCCAGCGAAATGGGCGTCTCGACGGCGCCCAGGAAGCGGGTGAAATGCTGCACCGCCAGGTCGGGCCGCTCCAGCTCCGTCAGCGCCAGGTAGCCCGAGAGCCATTCGAGGTCGGCGAAATCCGAGCCTTCGACCAGGTGGTGGTTGGAGGCAATGCGGTAGGCCAGCGCCGGATCGCCGCCGCGCATCTGCTCGCGCGCCAGGCTGCGGCGGCGGTTCGACCAGGCCCAGGGCTCGCCCAGGCTTTCGGCGTTGACCGAGCGTTGCAGCAGCAGCTCGATCGCGTCCTTGTCACGGCCCTTGCGGGCGCGCCAGGCGAAACGCTCGTAGGCCAGGCCCGGGTGGTCCTGCAGCGCCTCGGGGACCGCGGCGATCTTGCCGTCGACGCCGGGTTCGGTCTCGGCCAGCGCGAGGCGCGCCTCGGCCAGCTTGCGCGTGCCCTCGCCCACGAGCGGCAGCATGCGCGTTGCGTTCTCCGTCCAGCCGTTCCACAGCGCCCAGTCGAGGCGCGCAGCGTGGTGCGGCTTCAGAAGGCCGGCGTATTCGCTGAGGATCGCCTCCTGCTCGGCCCGCGACATGGCGAAGGTGCGCCAGGCCAGCACGATCCCCGCCTCGGCGGCGCCCTTCTGGCCCGCGGCTTCCAGCGCCCGGGCATGGGCCAGCGCGCCGGAGCCTGTCTGCGGCGGCGCTTCCTTGAAGAAGGCCAGCACGTCCTCTTGCGGGGCGCGCAGCATCGCCGGCTCGCTTTTGCGGCGCAGCCAGGGCAGGCCCGGCCAGTCGGGCCGCCGCTCCAGGAAGGCGATGGCCGCTTGGTGACCGCCAAGACCGGCGCGCAGGCGCAGCCATTCGACGACATCGGCCGCCTCCGGGCCCAGGCGGCCGGCCAGTTTGACCGCCTCGTCCCAATCGCCCTTGCGCAGCGCGTCGAGGGCGACGCCCAGCTGGTTGGGCGGCGGCGCGGGGAAGACCTCGGGTCGCACCGGGGGCGCCTGGCGGGCCAGCGCCGGCTGGTCAGCCTCCGCCTGGGTGCCCTGACTGCCCTGTGTGCTCTGGGCGGCCTCGTTGTCCTGCGCCAGCCCCGGTGCGGGGGCCAGTTGGGGTGCGAACACCGCAAGCGCGGCCAGAATGCGCGTGATGGCTTGCATTTTCCTCACCGACAAAGGATAGACGCTCGCGACCCTATCCTGCCCGGGGGCCGCTACAAGGCTCAATGCAGCGCGGCAGTCGGGGTTCCGAGGAAATCAGGCCCCCGGCCCGGCGCAGGCGCGCCCCGGCCGCGGGCGCAGCACAAGGAGCGTGTCATGTTCAAAGGCTCGATGCCAGCCCTGGTCACGCCGTTCAAGGACGGCGCCCTGGATATTGATACGCTCAAGAAACTTGTCGAATGGCATATCGACGAGGGCAGCCACGGGCTGGTCCCCGTCGGCACCACCGGCGAGAGCCCCACGCTGAGCCACGAGGAACACGAGATCGTGGTGAGCGAGGTCGTGAAGGCCGCCGCCGGCCGCGTGCCGGTGATCGCGGGCGCAGGCTCCAACAACACGCAGGAAGCCATCCGCTTCATGCAGCACGCGCAGGAGGCCGGCGCCGATGCCGCGCTGGTGGTGACGCCCTATTACAACAAGCCCACCCAGGAAGGGCTGATCGCGCATTTCACCATGCTGCACGATTGCTGCGAGCTGCCGATCATCATCTACAACATCCCCGGCCGCTCGGTGGTCGACATGACCCCGGCGACCATGGGCAAGCTGGCGCAGCTGCCGCGCATCGTCGGGGTGAAAGACGCCACAGGCGATCTGGCGCGCGTCAGCATGCAGCGCATCACCTGCGGGCCGGACTTCATCCAGATCTCCGGCGAAGATGCGACCGCGCATGGCTTCAACGCGCAAGGCGGGCGGGGCTGCATCTCGGTGACCGCCAACGTGGCGCCGCGGCTCTGCGCGCAGCTGCAGGAGGCGACGCTGGCGGGCGATTATGCCACCGCGCTGGAGATCCAGGACCGGCTGATGCCGCTGCACCAGGCGATCTTCACCGAGCCGGGCCTCGTGGGCGCGAAATACGCCATGAGCCGGCTGGGCCTCTGCTCGGCCGAGGTCCGCTCGCCCCTCGTGCCTCTGACCGAGGGCACGCAGGCCCTGGTCGACGATGCGCTGCGCCACGCCGGGCTGATGAACTGAGGCGGGCCGCGCGCCCAGTTACCAGCCTTGAAGGCGGCCCCCGCGGCCGCCTTTTTGCTGCCCGGGCCAAGGCGGGCGGGATTATCAAGAATCGCGAGGCAATCTTTCTGGCAATCGCGCGGGTGCACAGGCCCGGCAAACCTGACAGCATCCCCGGCAAAGAGACCCAAGGAGCCGGCCGATGAGCGATCGCCCCTATTACGCGCCCGAGGGCGGCCTGCCGCCGCAAACGCAGCTTCTGACCGACCGCGCCATGTTCACCGAGGCCTACGCGGTGATCCCCCGCGGCACGTTGAGCGATATTACCGCCTCGCTGCTGCCCTTCTGGCGCGACGCGCGTTTCTGGGTGCTGGCCCGGCCGCTGTCGGGCTTTGCCGAGACCTTCTCGCAATACATCGCCGACCTGGCGCCCGGCGGCGGCTCGGACCGGCCGGAAACGGACCCGGGCGCGCAATCGGTGCTCTTCGTCGTCGCCGGCGCGATGACGCTGCGTTACGGCGGGCAGAGCTTCGAGATGGGCCCGGGCGGCTATGCCTACCTGCCCGCCGGTCTCGACTGGCAGGTGGAGGCCGGGGCCGAGGGGGCGCGGTTCCACTGGATCCGCAAGGCCTACGAGGCGGTCCCGGGGCTGGATGCGCCGGAGCCCTTCGTCACCCGCGACCAGGACGTGGCGCCGACGCCGATGCCGGGCACCGAGGGCAAATGGGCGACGACGCGCTTCGTGGACCCGGCGGACCTGCGCCACGACATGCATGTGACCATCGTCACCTTCCAGCC
>JBPEXR010000337.1:0-2921 GCA_052031355.1 Paracoccaceae bacterium | reverse complement strand
CATGAGCGCCAGCGCGAGGAGGCGCTGGCCGAGAAGACGACGCTGCTGAAGGAAGTGCACCACCGGGTGAAGAACAACCTGCAGCTCATCTCCTCGATCATGAACATGCAGATCCGCAACGCGCAGTCCGAGGAATCGCGTCACCTGCTGCGCCGGGTGCAGGACAGGGTGATGGCGCTGGCGGCGATCCACCGCTACCTCTACACCGCGCGCAAGCTGTCGCGCCTGCGGGCGGACCTGCTGCTGAAGGACATCATCAACCACCTGATCATCGTCGGCGATTCCGACGATCCGGGCACCGCGGTGAAGTTCAGCACCCAGTTCGCCGAGATCGAGATTTCGCCCGAACAATCGGTGCCGCTGTCGCTGCTGGCGACCGAGGCGGCGATGAACGCGGTGAAGTACGCGCGCAGCGACGACCCGGCGGAAAAGGCCTGGATCTCGCTGGTGCTGGCGGACCTCGGGGAGGGGCGGGTGACCCTTAGCGTGGTGAACTCCAAGCCCGAGGTCCCGCACGAGGCGCACGAGGCGCTCAGCACCGGGCTGGGGACCAACCTCATCCGCTCCTTCGTCAGCCAGCTGGATGGCGAGCTGGAGATCGAGGAGACCGAGACGCGCTACGAGCTGCACGTGACCTTCGACCTGGTGGACGACGAGATCGAGGAAGACCTCGACACCGACCCGCGCCCGATCCGGGAACGTTTCGGCCCGCGCAGCGATTGACCCCACACGGGTGCCGCTATCGGTGCCGCACGAGGCATCGGGCCGCCCGGGGCCATAAACAAGGAGGTTAGCGCCATGCCTGCAAAGTCGAAAGCGCAACAGAAGGCCGCCGGCGCCGCGCTGGCCGCCAAGCGCGGTGAAACCAAGGTGTCCGAGCTTCAGGGCGCCTCGAAAGACATGTACGACAGCATGAGCGAGAAGGAGCTGGAGGATTTCGCCTCCACCGACCGCAAGGACCTTCCCGACAAGGTCGACGGGGACGACTGACGCCGCCCGCCCAAACGTGAAAACCCCGCGCGCGGCGCGGGGTTTTGCTTTTGGGACTGGGTGTTTACGTGAAGAACCTCACCCGCCGGGCGGGTCCTCCTCCGGCCGGTGCCAGGGGCGCGGGCGGGAGGAGGCGGCGCAAAGCCGCTCCAGCGCCGTTTTCAGCCCTTCCTCCAGCACCGGGTGGTAGAAGGGCATGCGCAGCATTTCCTCGGCCGTCAGCCCTTGATCGATTGCCAGCGCCAGCAAGTGCGCCAGATGCTCGCCCCCCGGCGCGCACATCTCGGCCCCCAGCAGCTTTCCGTCGCCGTGCCGGCCGTGCAGGCGCAGCAGGCCGTCGTTGCGCGCTTCCACCTTGGCGCGGCCCTGGTCGGCGAAATCCACCTCGCCGCAGATGCAATCCTCCTCGTCGTCGCCGGGGATCTGCCCGATGCTGCAGGCCTCGGGCCGGGTGAAGGCGATGACCAGCGGCACCTTGCGGCGGGCGGGCTGCACCTCGGGGTGCTTCGCGGCGTTGTGGCCCGCGATCGTCCCCTCGGCCGAGGCTTCGTGCAGCAGCGGGCGAATGCCGTTGGCGTCCCCGGCTACGAAGACCGCGCTGTCGCCGCATTGAAGGGTATCGGCGTCGACCTTCGGCTTGCCATCCTCGTCCAGCGGGATGCCGGCCTTGGCAAGCTCCAGCCCCTCCCATTCGGGCGCGCGGCCGGCGGCGACGAGAATACGTTCGAACACCGCCTCGCCGCCGTCCCAGCGCAGGCGCACGCCGCCGTCCACAGGCTCCGGCTCGGGCGATTGGCCCAGGTGGATCGGCATCTCGCGCGACATGGCCTTGTGCAGGCGGTCCGACAACTCGGCGCTCTGTAGCCCGGCCATGCGCGCGCCGCGGTCGAAGACCTGCACCTCGACCCCCAGCCGTGCCAGCGCCTGCGCCATCTCGAGGCCCAGCGCACCGGCGCCGATCACCCCGACCGAGGCCGGCAGATCCTCCATTTCGAAGATGCTTTCGTTGGTCAGAAGCGCCGGGCCCAGCTTTGCGAAAGGACCGGGCAGCACGGGGCGCGAGCCGATGGCCAGGACCACGGCGCGCGCCTCCAGCATCCGGCCCTCGCCTAGGTCCAGAAGGTTCGGCCCGGCGAAGCGGGCGCGCGCCTTGATGCGCACGTGGTCCGGCAGCCGGGCAATGTTGTCCTTTACCCCTTGGGTGAACCGGTCGCGATGCTCGCGCAGGCGGCGCATCACCGCCGCGCCGTCGATCCGCGGCGCGGCGTGGACGCCGAAGACCTCGGCATGCCGGGCGCCATGCGCCGCGTCCGCCGCGGCGATCAGCAGTTTCGAAGGCATGCAGCCGACATCCGCGCAGGTGGTGCCCGCGAAGAACGGGTCGATCAGGCGCACCTCGGCCCCCGCCGCATAGGCGGCGCTCTGGGCCGACAGGCCGGCCGTTCCGGCCCCGATGACTGCGACGTCGCAGCGGTCCGTGCTGGCCGTCATTGATCGGTGGCCGTGCTCGTCCCTTCCGTGGCGGCGTCATCGCTCGCCGTGCCTTCGGTGGCGGCGGCCCCGTCGGTCGCGGCAGCCCCGTCGGTGGTTGCACCTTCCGAGGTCTGCTCGGTCGCCGGGGCGCTCTGGATCGTGTCATCCTCCGGCCCGGTGTTGTAGACCAGCGCCCAGATGATCCAGGCCACCAGCAACACGCCGGCAAAGATCGCGACCAGGGCCATGCCGCTGAGCGGGGTCTTGTGCTCCTGCTTCTGCTTTTCGAGATTGGTGTCAGGGGGGGACATGTCGGCCTCCTTCGTTGGTGGCAGGGTAACGGGTGCGCCGCGGCGACAGCGCGCGCGGCGTTGCTGCACCAGATGGAGCGATGGCGCGCCCTGTCCAGCGCCGCGCCCTGACGTGGCGGCAAATGGCCGATGCCTCCCCAGTGCGTG
>JBPEXR010000336.1:0-2630 GCA_052031355.1 Paracoccaceae bacterium | reverse complement strand
GCGTATTCGCGCACCTCGCCGCCCACCAGGTTGCGCAGGCCCGCGACGATGTCGGTGCCGATGTGCTTGGCCCGCACGGTGGAGCCGCGCACGAGGCCCAGTGCCTCGGCCACCTCGCGGCCGGGCACGGCCTCGCAGGTGACGATCAGCAGGTCACTTGTCGATCTTGTCATAATGGTCATCCTCGGCGCTGTGCAGCCTGTCCGCGATCACCCGCCACAGCACGAAGGCGACGAGGGCCGGGGGCAGGAAGACCAGCCAGCCGGCGGGCCATTGCAGCGCCGCCAGCGCCAGCATTCCCAGCCACAGCGTCACGCCCGCGGCGGCGATGACGATCACCAGGATCAGAACGAACTTGTCGAGCGGCATGGCGCCTCCTTCCCCCTACCAATCTGGGGACGGGCCGGGGTGGACGCAAGCGCGGCGTTCGGTGCGGTCGCCCGTCAGCCCGCGGCGCCCTTGTTGTGGCGCCGGGCGATGAAGGCCTTGGCGGTCTCCACCGCGACGGCGGCATCGCGGCAATAGGCATCGGCACCGATCGCGCGGCCGAACTCCTCGTTCAACGGGGCGCCGCCGACCAGCACGATGTAATCGTCGCGCAGGCCCTTCTCGACCATCGTGTCGATGACGACCTTCATGTAGGGCATCGTCGTGGTCAGCAGGGCGGACATGCCCAGGATGTCGGGCTGCTCGGCCTCCAGCGCGGCCAGGTAATTTTCCACCGGGTTGTTGATGCCCAAGTCCACGACCTCGAAGCCCGCGCCCTCCATCATCATCGAGACAAGGTTCTTGCCGATGTCGTGGATGTCGCCCTTGACCGTGCCGATGACCATCTTGCCCATGCGCGGGGCGCCGGTCTCGGCCAACAGCGGCTTGAGGATGGCCATCCCGCCCTTCATGGCATTGGCCGCAAGCAGCACCTCCGGCACGAAGAGAATGCCGTCGCGGAAGTCCTTGCCGACGATCGTCATCCCGCCCACCAGCGCCTCGGTCAGGATGCGGTAGGGCTCCCACCCGCGCTCCAGCAGGATGTTGACGCCTTCCTCGATCTCCTCGCGCAGACCGTCGTAGAGGTCGTCGAACATTTGCTGCACCAGCTCTTCGTCGTCGAGCTCGGACAGGATGATCTCGTCTTGATCGTCGGACATGGCCAGTTCCCTGTTGCGGTGCCTGGCCCCACATCTGCGGCTTTTGCCGGCCGGGCACTTGGCGGATTGCGACATCGCGCGACGCGAAGCCGACGCGGGCGGGCCGGGGGGCGGGGCGCTTGCCTTTGTTCCCACTTTGTTCTAAGGCTGGGGCATGGCCCATCCCGCCGCCGATATCCCGCCCGACGATCCGGCGCTGCCGACGCTGGAGGAACGCCGCCGCCGCGGGCGCGGCGCGCTGACCAACCGCGCCGGGCGGTTCGAGGCGTGCCAGCGCGAAGGCGTCGACGACGGCTGGGAGCTGGAGGAGGAGCTGCCGCCCCTGCGCACGGAAGTCGCGGAGGAGCGACCGCGCAGCATGATCAGCTACAACCGCTCCCCCGATCTGCCCTTCGACCGGTCGATCAACCCCTACCGGGGGTGCGAGCATGGCTGCGTCTATTGCTTCGCGCGGCCGACCCATGCCTACCTGGGCCTCTCGCCCGGGCTGGATTTCGAAACGCGTCTCATCGCGCGTCCCGATGCGCCCGAGGTGCTGGCGCGGGAGCTTGCATCGCGCCGCTACCGCCCGGCGACGCTGGCCATCGGCACCAACACCGATCCCTACCAGCCGCAGGAACGGGATCGCGGCATCACCCGCGCCTGCCTCGAAGTGCTGCGCGACTTCAATCACCCGGTCGCGGTGGTGACCAAGGGCGCGCTGGTCGAGCGGGACATCGACATCCTGGCGCCGATGGCGGCGCGCGGGCTGGCGCGGGTCGGGATCTCGGTGACCACGCTCGACGCCGCCCTCAGCCGCGCGATGGAGCCGCGCGCCCCGTCGCCCGCGCGCCGTCTGGCCTGCATCCGGCGCCTGGCGGAGGCGGGCATCCCGGTGCGCATCATGGCCTCGCCGATGATCCCCGCGCTGACCGACCCGGAGATGGAGGCCATCCTCGCCCGCGGGGCCGAGGCCGGGGCCAGCGCCGCCAGCTGGATCATGCTGCGCCTGCCGCGCGAGGTCTCGCCGCTGTTCCGCGAATGGGTCGCCGCGCAGTTCCCGGACCGCGCCGGGCGCATCATGGCGCGGCTGCGCGAGATGCACGGCGGCAAGGATTACGAAGCCGCCTGGGGCCGCCGGATGCGCGGCGAGGGCCCCTATGCCGAGATGGTCGCCAAACGTTTCGCCATCGCCGCCCGGCGCCTCGGCCTCGACGCGCCGCAACCGCCACTGCGCTGCGACCTCTTCCGCCCGCCGCCCCGCGCGGGAGACCAGCTGGCGCTGTTCTAGCGGCGAGTCATGGAGGCGCGGGCGAGGGAGGCGCGGGCGGGCCGAATTTGTTGATCCTACGCAAGGGGTTGACCCCCGGACCGGATCGCGCGTGCTTTCCCGGCACCCGGCACCCGGCACCCGGCACCCGGCACCCGGCACCCGGCACCCGGCACCCGGCACCCGGCATCCGGCATCCGGCATCCGGCATGGCGTGCGTCCGTGCGTGGCGG
>JBPEXR010000335.1:0-5316 GCA_052031355.1 Paracoccaceae bacterium | reverse complement strand
GCCTTCTGGGTGTAGCCCTTGCGCCGCTCGGGCATCTTCTGGCGGGCGGCGGCGCGTTCCACTTCCTTGATGATGATCTTCTCGACCACCTTCTCGGCCAGCACCGCGGCCTTTTCCTGGGCGGAGCCGCTTTCCAGCACTTCGGCCGCCTCGTCGTCGTCCTCCACCAGGGCGGAGGCCAGCGGCTGGCTGAGCTTCGAGCCGTCGCGGTAAAGCGCGTTGGCCTTCACCCCAAGCGACCAGCTAAGCTCGTAGGCCTTCTGGCAATCCTCGATGGTGGCGTCGTTGGGCATGTTGATCGTCTTGGAGATCGCGCCCGAGATGAAGCTTTGCGCCGCCGCCATCATGCGGATGTGGCTTTCGACCGACAGGAAACGCTTGCCCTTCTTGCCGCAGGCGTTGGCGCAATCGAAGATGTGGTAATGCTCCTCGCGCAGGTGCGGGGCGCCTTCCAGGGTCATCGTGCCGCAGACATGGTCGTTCGCCGCCTCGATATCGGCCTTGGAGAAGCCGAGGTGCCGCAGCAGGTCGAACGTCGGGTCGTTCAGCTTCTCCGCCGGGATGCCCAGCACCTCGGTGCAGAAGGCCTCGCCCAGGGTCCACTGGTTGAAGACGAAGCGGATATCGAAGGCCGAGCCGAGCGCGGCCTCGATCTTGTCCAACTCGTTCACCCCGAAGCCGTGGCCGGCCAGCGTGGTGTGGTTGATCGCCGGCGCATTGCCGATGGAGCCGTGGCCCACCGCGTAGGCGATGATTTCCTCGATCTGGGCGGAGTTGTAGCCGAGCTTCTCCAGCGCCGCGGGGACAGAGCGGTTGATGATCTTGAAGTAGCCGCCGCCGGCCAGCTTCTTGAACTTCACCAGCGCGAAGTCCGGCTCGATCCCGGTGGTGTCGCAATCCATCACCAGGCCGATGGTGCCGGTGGGCGCGATGACCGAGACCTGCGCGTTCCGGTAGCCGTGCTTCTCGCCCAGGGCCAGCGCCTCGTCCCAGGCCGACCGCGCCAGGGCGACCAGCTTCTGATCCGGGCAGTTGGCGTGGTCCAGCGGCACCGGCTTCACCGCCAGGCCTTCGTAACCATCGCTTTGGCCTTCGGCGGCGCGGCGGTGGTTGCGGATGACGCGCAGCATATGCTCGCGGTTCTTGGCGAACTTGTCGAAGGCGCCAACCTCGCCGGCAATCTCGGCCGAGGTGGCATAGGCCACGCCCGTCATGATCGCCGTCAGCGCGCCGCAAAGGGCCCGGCCCTCGTCGCTGTCATAGCCCAGGCCCATGTTCATCAGCAGGCCGCCGATGTTGGCATAACCCAGTCCCAGCGTGCGGAAGTCGTAGGACAGCTGCGCGATCTCGCGGGAGGGGAACTGCGCCATCATCACGCTGATTTCCAGCGTCAGCGTCCACAGGCGGGTGGCGTGGATGTACTCCTCGGCCTGGAATTCCCCGTCGCGGAAGAAGGTCAGCAGGTTCATGGAGGCCAGGTTGCAGGCCGTGTCGTCCAGGAACATGTACTCCGAGCAGGGGTTCGAGCCGCGGATCTCGCCGTCTTCCGGGCAGGTGTGCCAGGCATTGACGGTGTCGTGGAACTGGATCCCCGGATCGGCGCAGGCCCAGGCGGCATGGCCGACGTCTTCCCACAGCTTGCGGGCCTTGATCGTCTTGGCCACCGTGCCGTCGGTGCGGCGGATCAGCTCCCAGTCGCCATCCTCGCGCACCGCCTTCAGGAAGGCATCGGTGACGCGGATCGAGTTGTTGGAGTTTTGCCCCGAGACGCTGGCGTAGGCCTCGCTGTCCCAGTCGGTGTCATAGGTCGGAAACTCGATCGAGGCATAGCCCTGGCGCGCGTAATCCAGCACCCGCTTGACGTAAGTCTCGGGGATGTGGACCTTTTTCGCGTTGCGGATCGCGGTTTTCAGGCCTGCGTTCTTCGCCGGGTCCGCGGCATCCTCGGCGGCGCCGTCCCAGGTGCGGATGGCGGCGAAGATCTCGTTCAGCTTGGCCTCGTGCATCTTCGAGCCGGCCACGATCGAGGCGACCTTCTGCTCTTCGCGCACCTTCCAGTTGATGAATTCCTCGATGTCCGGGTGGTCGGCATCGCAGATCACCATCTTGGCGGCGCGGCGCGTGGTGCCGCCCGACTTGATGGCGCCCGCCGCGCGGTCGCCGATCTTCAGAAAGCCCATCAGGCCCGAGGATTTGCCGCCGCCCGACAGCGGCTCGCTTTCGGCGCGCAGCGAGGAGAAATTGGTCCCGGTGCCCGAGCCGTACTTGAAAAGACGTGCCTCGCGCACCCACAGATCCATGATCCCGCCATCACCCACCAGGTCGTCGCGGACCGACTGGATGAAGCAGGCATGGGGCTGCGGGTGCTCGTAGGCGCTGCTCGACTTGGTCAGTTTCTTGGTCTTGTAATCGACGTAGAAATGGCCCTGACCGGGGCCATCGATCCCGTAGGCCCAGTGCAGGCCGGTGTTGAACCACTGCGGCGAGTTGGGCGCGGCGCGCTGGGTGGCCAGCATGAAGCGCATCTCGTCGAAATAGGCGCGGGCGTCTTCCTCGGTGGTGAAGTAGCCGCCCTTCCAGCCCCAGTAGGTCCAGGCGCCGGCCAGCCGGTCGAAGACCTGCTTGGCCGAGGTCTCGCCGCCCATCTCGGCATCATCGTCGGCCGGGACCGAGCGCCACAGGAACTCCGGCACGCCCTTTTCGCGGACCTTCTTCAGCCGCGCCGGCACGCCCGCCTTGCGGAAGTACTTCTGCGCGATCACGTCGCTTGCGACCTGGCTCCAGCTTGCAGGCACCTCGACATTGTCGAGCTTGAACACCACGGTGCCGTCGGGATTGCGGATCTCCGACGTCGTGGTGACGAAGTCCAGCGCGGCGTAGGCATCCTGCCCGGCCTTGGTGAATTTGCGTTCGATCTGCATTCCGCTGCCCCTAGATCACAAGCGTCAATTCGTGCCGACCGCGCGGCAAAGCTGTGCCGTTGGGTGAAGGGCGTGCCCCTCTCCCGGAATCCCTCGTTCCGTGGCTGTGCTTTGGCGCGCCAAGACCACTATATTTGGTGTTAGGTCTCGCCGGCCTACACAATCTGGCGTAGGAAGCGCGCTTCGGTCAACGCGTTTTTTAACCACGTCCCCAGATTTTTTCGGTTGACCGGACGCTATATGTTGGGGCCGGGCCTGGGCTGACCCACTATCCACAGCTGTCTCGATCCGGCTATCCCCCGCGCGTTGCGCGAAAATATCAAGCGCTTACGGGGCCTCGCGCGGGTCCTGCGAAACTGCCCCCGGATTGTCCTGCATTTGTCCACAGGTTTGCCAAGTCGAATCGCGGCGCGGGCCGAATGCGCGCGCCCGCACCGTTCTGATGCAGCGCGGCCACAGAAGGCGTGCGGTGCCCGGCCTGCGCTGCGCGCTGGCCCCCTTGGGCAAGCAGAATCACTGAAAGGAAGATGGTCGGGACGGCAAGATTCGAACTTGCGACCCCCTGTACCCAAAACAGGTGCGCTACCAGACTGCGCTACGCCCCGGACCTGGGTGTCATGTAGCCGCGGGTCCGGCGAATGAAAAGCCGAAATTCCCTACCAAGCCTAGCCGCATGGCCAGGCGGCGCGCGGGCCGATCGCCGGATGGCGCAGCTGCGCCCCGGGCGCGATGCCCGCCTGCGCCGCGATGCCCGCGTTCACCTCCAGCACGAACTGGATATCGGGCCCGCCGTCGATGGGCGTCTCGTCATGCGGCACCGCGCCCGCGTGCACATGCCGCACCACGCCGCGCGCGTCGGCGAAGATCATGTCGAGCGGTATATAGGTGTTCTTCATCCAGAAGCGCACGCGCCGCGGTGCCGGGTAGACGAAGAGCATCCCGGCGTCCGGGGCCATCTCGCGCCGGTGCATCAGCCCCTGCCCCCGCGCCGCGGCGGTATCGGCCACCTCGACCGTGAAGCGCGCCTGCCCTTGCGATGTGCGCACCGTCAGAACGTCCGGGGCGCAGCCTTCGGCCCAGGCCGCCGCGGGCACAAACAGGGCCAGCAGCAGCGCCAGGACCAGGGTCTTCATTCCTCGCGTATGGCCGCTTCCCATGCCAGGACCTCCGTCGCCATCTTGCCGCGCCGGCCCTCGACCGCGCGCAGCGCCAGCGCCTCGCCCGTCTGCAGGTCCGCCAGGCCCGAGCGGCGCAGCACCTCGATATGCACGAAGACATCTTCGGCGCTGCCGAAGGTGTTTGCAAAGCCGAAGCCCTTGACCTTGTCGAACCATTTCACCCGCGCCGGCTGCAGCGGCGCATTGGCGATGGCCTCGGGCGACATCCCCTCGAAATCGGCCAGCACGGGCCCTTCAGGCAGCGACGGCGGCGTGATGGCAAGGACTGCAACGGCCTGAACCCCGCGCGCGGTGCGCTGCACGGTGATCGTCACGCGCGCCCCGTCCGCCACCGAGGATTGGCCGAAGTTTCGCAGCACGTTGGCATGCAGCAGGATATCCGGCCCGCCATCGTCGGCGAGCACGAAGCCGAATCCCTTGGCGGGATCGAACCATTTCACGATGCCCTCGAGGGGTTGGGATTCTTGCGTATCGCTGGCCACGGTGCCATCTGCCTGTTTGTTATCGGCGCAAGTCTTGGCCCAAGGGCGGCCCGCTTGGCAACCGGAAAAATCGCGAAAAAACAGGCCCGTGCAATTCACGTAACGCGAATGTCACGGCGCGAGACGCGTCACGGACCAGGGCTGATCGGGTGTTTCGCGGCGCCAGGCGAAACGGTCGTGCAGGCGAAAGGCGCCATCGGCCCAGAACTCGATCTCCAGCGGCGTCAGGCGATAGCCGCCCCAGAACGGCGGGCGCGCCGGGTCAGAGCCGTGGCGCGCCGTCACCTTCGCCACCTCCGCCATCAGCGCCGCGCGCGAGGACAGCGGGCGCGACTGCGGCGAGGCCCAGGCCCCCAGCCGGCTCTTCAGCGAGCGCGAGCGGTAATAGGCATCCGCCTGGGGCCCCTCCTCGCGGCTGACAAGCCCGCGCACCCGGATCTGCCGGCGCAGCGATTTCCAATGCATCACGAAGGCCGCCTTCTGCGCGCCGTCCAGCTCCCGCGCCTTGGCGCTTTCGTAGTTGGTGTAGAAGACGAAGGCCGCCGGCTCGATCTCCTTCAGCAGAACCATCCGCACGTTCGGCAAGCCTTCCGCGTCCACCGTGGCCAGGGCGATGGCGTTGGGGTCGTTCGGCTCGTGCCCCTCGGCCTCCGCCAGCCAGCTGCGGGCAATCTCGAACGGGTCCTCGCCGGCGAAGATTCCGGAACGGTCAGACATGTCTCTCCTTTCGAAACC
>JBPEXR010000334.1:0-12730 GCA_052031355.1 Paracoccaceae bacterium | reverse complement strand
TGCCCGGCGCCTCGGACCGGGCGTCGAGGTCCTGGTAGATCGCCGGCACGCCGAAGAGATGCGTCGCCGCACCGCGCTGCAGCAGCTCCGCGACCTGCGCGCCGTCATAGCGCGGCAGCACCGTGGAGACGCCCCCAGACAGGAAGATCGGCAGCGTGTAGAGGTTGATCCCCGCGGTGTGAAAGAGCGGCAGGAAGCACAGGCCCCGCGCCTCCATGCCGATCCCGGTCGCCTGGATGCAGTTGACCGCGCTGGCCCAGGTGGTGCCGGCGGTCTGAATCACCGCGCGGGGCTGGCCCGTCGTGCCGGAGGTGAATAGCAGGTACCAGGGCGCCGCGGCGTCGATCATCCGCGCGGGCAGGGGCGGCGCGCCCTCGGCCAGCGCCGCGGCGGAGGGGGCGGGCCCGGTCAGCGGCAGGCAGGGCAGATCGCGCGCGCGGCCCAGCGCGTGGGCGGCCTCCGCGTGGCCGGCATCGTGCAGCAAAAGCGCGGGGCGCACGGTGTCCAGGGCGGCCAACTGCTCGCCCTCGGTCAGCCGCCAGTTGAGCGGGACGAGGATCAGCCCGGCCTTCTGCGCGGCGAAAAGCGCGATGAAGACCCAGGGCGAGTTAAGCGCGAGGACCGCCACCCTGTCGCCCGGCGCCAGCCCGCGCGACAGCAGCCCCGCCGCCAGCCCGGCGGCGGCGGCATCCACGGCGCGGAAGTCCCAGGTCCGTCCCGTTTCGCTGTCGATGAAGGCGGGGCGGTCCGGCGACAGCGACGCCCGCTTGCTGGCCATATCCGGTATGCGGTCGAACATCGGCACCCCTTCGGGGGCGCCGAAAGGGCACCCCGGGCCTGCAGCTTGCAGCCGATGTCAGTCGGTGTCCAGCCCGTGCCGGATCAGGTCGAAAGCGGCGTCGGCGACCTGGGCCAGCCCCTCGGGCGCGGTGCCTGGGGCGGCGTCGGACCACAGCACGTAGCGCTCGCCCAGGGCCTTGGCCATGCCCATCAGCGCCCAGGCGCGTACCTCGGCATCGCCGGCGCGGATCTCGCCCTCGGCCTCGGCGCGGGCCAGTTGCGCACGGTAGCCTTCGGCAAAGGTGCGGAAATAGGCCTCGTAGGCCGGGGGGTCGACGAAGCGGGCTTCCTCGACGATGCGGTAAAGCTCGGGCCGTTCGGCGACGAAGCGCAGGAAGGCCTCGATCCCCTGGCGCTCGGCCTCCAGCCGCCCGCCGGCGCTGGAGGTGACCTGCGCCAGCACCGCCCTTGTGCGGCGCCCCATCTCGGCCACCAACTCGCGAAAGATCTCCTCCTTCGAGGCGAAGTAGATGTAGAAGGTCCCCAGCGCCGTGCCCGCGGCGGTGGTGATGTCGGCGATCGAGCTGTCGGAGAAGCCCTTGCGACCGATCACCTGTTCGGCGGCGCGCAGGATCTGCTCGCGCCGTTCGCGGCCGCGCTTGGTCTTGGGCAGGGTGGCTGGGCTCATCGCGGCGCCTCACATGAATGCTAGTTCATGTTTACCCCCGACCCGCCGCGCGGTCAACGCCCCTGCTTGCAACGCCCCTGCTTGCACGGCGCCGCCCCCCGTGCAACCAATCGCCCCCGGAAGCGGGCCGCCGGGCGTCCGCCGCGCCGGGGGAGGGGGCAAGATGCGTATCGGGCTGGTTCTGCTGGGCGCAGGCTATGTGCTGTCACAGTTCTTCCGCGCCTTCCTGGCGGTGATGACCGGCGCGCTGGAGCGGGACATCGGCGCCACCCCCGACGATCTGGCCTTCGCCTCGGGCCTGTGGTTCCTGGCCTTCGCCGCCATGCAGATCCCCGTCGGCTGGGCGCTGGACCGGATCGGGCCGCGGCGGCTGGCCTCGGGGCTGTTCGCGCTGGGCGGGGCGGGGGGCGCGGCCCTTTTCGCCGCGGCGCAGGGGCCGGTGCACATCTGGGCCGCGATGCTGCTGATCGGCATCGGCTGCTCGCCGGTGCTCATGGCCTCCTACTACATCTTCGCGCGGCTCTACCCGGCGCGGATGTTCGCCACCCTGGGCGCGCTGATGATCGGCATCGGCACGGTCGGCAACCTGGCGGGTACCGTGCCGCTGGCCTGGGCGGTCGAGGCGTTCGGCTGGCGGGCGACGCTGGCCGCGCTGGCGCTGCTCTCGGCGCTGCTGGCGCTGGGCATCTGGGCACGGGTCGAGGATCCGCCGCCGCCCGAGGGCGACAAGAAGGGCAGCGTGCTGGACCTGCTGCGCATGCGCGCGCTGTGGCTGATCTTCCCGCTGGCCTTCGTCAGCTACGCGCCGGCCGCGGGGCTGCGCGGGCTGTGGATCGGGCCCTACCTGGGCGAGGTGCACGGGCTGGACGCCGCCGGGCTGGGGCGGGCGAGCCTGGTGATGGGCATCGCGATGATCCTGGGCACGCTGGCCTACGGGCCCATCGACCGCCTGCTGGGCACGCGCAAGTGGGTGGTCTTCACCGGCAACGCGATCTGCGCCGCGGCCTGCGCCGCCCTGTGGGCGCTGCCGGGGGCGGGCCTCTGGACGCATGTGGCGCTGTTCTCGGCGGTGGGGTTCTTCGGCCTCAGCTTCCCGCTGGTCATGGCGCATGGACGGGCCTTCGTGCCGATGCACCTGGCCGGGCGGGGGGTGACGCTGCTGAACCTGTGCTCCATCGGCGGGGTCGGCGTGTTCCAGGTGGTCACCGGCCGACTGCAGGCCGCCGCCGCCGCCCGCGCCGGGGCCGAAGCCGCGCCCGCGGCGGCCTATGGCCCGGTCTTTGCCGCCGCCGGGCTGGCCCTGGCGGCAGGCCTCGCTATCTATGCCCTAAGCCGCGACCGGCTGGATTGATCCAGCCGGGACGCCGGGCGCGTGCGAATGACGGCTTTCGGCGCGCCCCGTGCTGTTGTATGCACCGCCGTCGCAAAGCCTGCCCCAGCGGCAGGCGAGATACGAAAGGAGACCCTTCATGGGCTACAAGGTCGTCGTCGCAGGCGCCACGGGCAACGTGGGCCGCGAAATGCTGAACATCCTGGCCGAACGCCAGTTCCCGGTGGACGAGATCGCCGCGCTGGCGTCGCGCCGCTCGCTGGGGACCGAGGTCAGCTTCGGTGACAAGACCCTCAAGACCCAGGACCTCGACGCTTTCGACTTTTCCGGCTGGGACATCGCGCTTTTCGCCATCGGCTCGGACGCGACGAAGAAATACGCCCCCAAGGCGGCCGAGCAGGGCTGTGTCGTGATCGATAACTCCTCGCTCTACCGCTACGACCCCGACGTGCCCCTGGTGGTGCCCGAGGTGAACGCCGAGGCGGTCGAGGGCTATGCCAAGAAGAACATCATCGCCAACCCCAACTGCTCGACCGCGCAGATGGTCGTGGCGCTGAAGCCGCTGCACGACCGCGCCAAGATCAAGCGCGTCGTCGTCTCGACCTACCAGTCGGTTTCCGGCGCGGGCAAGGAAGGCATCGACGAGTTGTGGGACCAGACCAAGAGCATCTACAACCCCACCGATGACAAGCCGGCGTCGAAGTTCACCAAGCAGATCGCCTTCAACGTCATCCCGCACATCGACGTCTTCCTCGAGGACGGCTCGACCAAGGAAGAATGGAAGATGGTGGCCGAGACGAAGAAGATCGTCGACAGCTCCATCAAGGTGACCGCGACCTGCGTGCGCGTGCCGGTCTTCGTCGGCCATGCCGAATCGATCAACATCGAGTTCGAGGACCATCTCGACGAGGAAGAGGCCCGCGACATCCTGCGCGAGGCGCCGGGCATCATGGTCGTCGACAAGCGCGAGGACGGCGGCTACGTCACCCCGGTCGAATGCGTCGGCGATTTCGCCACCTTCATCAGCCGCATCCGCCAGGACAGCACGATCGACAACGGGCTGAACCTGTGGTGCGTGTCGGACAACCTGCGCAAGGGCGCGGCCCTGAACGCCGTTCAGATCGCCGAGACCCTGGGCCAGCGGGTTCTCAAGAAGGGCTGAACGCGGCCCTCTAGGGCACGAGAAGGGGCGGTCCCGCGGGGCCGCCCCTGTCTTTTGCGACAATTGCGCCACGCATTGCGGGGGCATGGCACCCCGGCAGGCGGAATCTGCCCGAATTTTTCCTCATTTCGCTGCAACGCTTGCTCAACCAAGAGGAGAGCAGGCCATGAAATCCCCCCAGCAGGCACCGACCTACGCGCCGCCAGAAGCGCTGCACAGCTACTCGCGCGAGGCGGTGGAATCGCGCCTCGACAGCGAAAGCGCCATGTGGCTGCGCGCCACGCTGACGCCCATCTTCGAGTCGGCCCAAAGCTGGCCGGGCCTTGCGCAGGCGCTGCGGCAGAAGGGCTTTGCCCTGGCGTTCCGCAAGGGGCGGCTGATGCTGCTGGACACCGAACGCGGCCAGCGCATCTGCACCTGCCGGTTCCTGGGCAGCCCGCTTAGCGACCTGGCGCAGCGCCTGGGGCGCCTGCCGATCCGCGCCGGGCGCGGCGGGGCGAACGGCGATCTGCTGATCTGACGCCGCCCGCCCGCCGGTCTTCCTTCGCCCGGCTCAGGCGATGGGCTGGAACGTGCCGCTTTCGGGGTCGAACCCCTCGACCGCGCCTTCGCCGATGTCGTGCCACAGGCCGTGCAGCGACAGCTCGCCCGATTTGACCGCATCGGCCACGAAGGGGAAGGTCATCAGGTTTTCCAGGCTGACGATCACGCCCTCCTTTTCCAGCGCGCGGGGCTGCTGTTCGGCGGGGATGTCCTTCACCCGCTCGTAGCCCGGGCGCAGGATGTCCATCCAGCGGCCCACGAAGCTGGTCTTCTCCTCCAGCTGCGGGGCGCGGCCGGCGCACATGTCGAGGCAGCCCTGCACACCGCCGCAGCTGGAATGGCCCATGACGATGACATGCGCCACCTTCAGCGCCGTCACCGCGTATTCCACCGCCGCCGAGGTGCCGTGCTGCTGCCCGTCGGGCTGGTAGGGCGGCACCAGGTTGGCGATGTTGCGGTGCAGGAAGAACTCCCCCTGGTCGGCGCCGAACAGCGAGGTGACATGCACCCGGCTGTCGCAGCAGGAGATGATCATCGCGCGCGGATGCTGGCCTTCGGAGAGGCGTTTGAACCAGGCGCGGTTCTCGGCATAGGTGGTGGCTTTCCAGCCGCTGAAACGCTTAACGAGGTACGAGGGCAGGGGCTTGGCGTGCTGCATGGTGCGATCCCGGTCAAACTGTTGTCTGCCCGGCGAAATAAGCGATGGGCGCCGCGATTTCGAGGAATTTCTGCCCCCGGGGGGCGGGAATCGGACGCGCCGCGCAGGCCCGGGGCTTTACCCTGCGGGGCACGGGGCATAACGTTCGCGCATTGTTCCGGGTTCGGGAGGGCGCAGGATGGCCGTGGTCAGGTGGCAGGATTGGGACGGGCAGGGGCTGGAGCATTGTCTTTGCCGCGAGGGCCCCGAGGGGTTGCTGCTGGAAGGCGTCGTCGCCGGCACGCGGCACGGGCTTCACGGCGGGCACTACCTTGTGCGGACCGATAGCGCCTTTTGCACGCGGGAGCTGCGCGTGGCCTATGTGGGCGGCCCGCAGCTGCACCTCTCGGCGGATGGGCGGGGGCATTGGCACGACGCGGTGCGGGATCGCCCGGTGCCGGCGCTGGAGGGTTGCCTCGATGTCGATATCGGCATGACCCCGGCGACCAATACGCTGCCGATCAAGCGCCTTGGCCTGGCCGCGGGGGAGGGCCGCGAGATCACCGTCGCCTACGTGCCCCTGCCGGACGAGATCGAGGGCGCGTTTCTGCCGCGGCCCGCGCGTCAGCGCTACACCTGCCTGGCCGAGGGGCGCCGCTACCGCTACGAAGGCCTTTTCCGCGGCTTCACCGCAGAACTGGAGGTCGACGGCGACGGCCTGGTGCTGGACTACCCCGAGACCTTCCGCCGCCTGCCCGCGGGCTGAGGGGCGCGCGCCCGCCCCGGCCCCTTGCAGCCCCGCGCCGGCCCGATAGTCTGGCGCCGACCTGTCAAGCTGGAGATATCGATGACCCCGCGTTTCGCCCCCGATACCGCCGATTGCCTGCCCCTGACCGTGCTGGAGCCCGAGGCCCTGCCCGGCTGGCTGGAGGGGCAGGACGCGGCCACCCGCGCCTGGGTCGAAGCCGCGGGCTTTGCCGCCGGCATCGGCGAGGCGCTGGCCCTGCCGGGGCCGGACGGGGCGATCCGCGGCGCGCTGGCCGGCTATGGCACCGCGGCGCAGCGCCGGCGCGGGCGCTTCATCCTGGCCGCCTCCGCCGGCGCCCTGCCGCCCGGCGCCTACCGGCTGGAAGGGGAGCTGCCCGGCGGCGCCGACCCGGAGGTCGAGGCGCTGGGCTGGCTGCTGGGGCAGTACCGTTTCGACCGCTACCGCGACCAGGCGCCGGCGCGCGCTGCGCTTTGCGCGCCCGCCGGGATCGACGAGGAGCGGGTTCTGCGCTGGGCGCGCGGCGAGATGCTGACCCGCGACCTGATCAACACGCCCGCCGCCGACATGGGCCCGGACGCGCTGGAGGCCGCGGCGCGGGAGCTGGCGCAGGACCAGGGCGCCGCGATCACCGTGACCGAGGGCGCCGCGCTGCTGGAGGAGAATTTTCCCCTCATCCACACCGTGGGCCGGGCCGCCGCCCGCGCGCCGCGGCTGATCGACCTGCGCTGGGGCGACAGCGGCCCGCGGGTGACGCTGGTCGGCAAGGGCGTGTGTTTCGACACCGGCGGGCTGAACCTCAAGCCCGGCGGCAACATGGGGCTGATGAAGAAGGACATGGGCGGCGCCGCCACCGTGCTGGGCCTGGCGCGGATGCTGATGGAGGCGGGGCTGAAGATCCGCCTGCGGGTGCTGGTCCCGGCGGTGGAGAACGCCGTCTCGGGCGATGCCTTCCGCCCGGGCGACATCCTGCCCTCGCGCAAGGGCCTGACGGTGGAGGTGAACAACACCGACGCCGAGGGCCGGCTGGTGCTGGCCGACGCGTTGGCGCTGGGGGCGGAGGAAAGCCCCGAGCTGATGGTCTCCATGGCGACGCTCACGGGCGCGGCGCGGGTCGCGGTGGGGCCGGACCTGGCGCCCTTCTACAGTGACGATTCCGCCCTCGTCGGGCAGTTGGAGGAGGCCGGCCGCGCCCTGGCCGACCCGCTGTGGCGCATGCCCTTCTGGGAGCCCTACGAGGCGATGATCGAGCCGGGGATCGCCGATCTGGACAACGCCCCCAAGGGCGGCTTCGCCGGCTCCATCACCGCCGCGCTGTTCCTGCGCCGCTTTGCCGAAGGCGCGCAAAGCTACGCGCATTTTGACATCTACGGCTGGCAGCCCGATGCCGCGCCGGGCCGTCCCAAGGGCGGCGCCGGGCAGGGCGCGCGGGCGCTGTTCCAGGCGATCTGCACCCTGGCGGAGGCGGCATGAGCGATCCGCGCAGCACCCCGGCCAACGGACGCGTCGCCGCGGCGCGGCTGAAGGGCCAGGTCACGGCCGAGCGGTTCACCGAAGGCACGCCGCACCGGCTGTTGCGCCCGGTGACGGACCTGCTGCGCCGCCCGGACGGGCCGCGCGACCGGCAGGTGCTGCTGGGCGAGGCCGTGACCCTTTACGAGGAAGCGGACGGCTGGGCCTTCGTCGAACTGGCGCGGGACGGTTACGTCGGCTACCTGCGCGCCGAGGCGCTGGGCCCGGCCGAACCTGCGCCGACGCACCGCGTCTGCCAGGCGGCGACGCATGTCTACCCGGCGCCCGACATGAAGACGCCCGAACGGATGCGCCTGTCGCTGGGGGCACTGGTGCAGGTCACGGGCACGGCGAAGGGTTTCGCCGAAACGCCGCTGGGCCATGTGCCGGCGCGCCACCTTGCCCCGCTGGACCGCCCGGAGGCGGACCCGGTCGCGGTGGCCGAGCGCTTGCTGGGCACGCCCTACCTTTGGGGCGGCAACAGCCGGGACGGCATCGATTGTTCCGGCCTGGTGCAGGCCGGCTGCCTGGCCTGCGGCATCGCCTGCCCGGGCGACAGCGACCAGCAGGAGGCGGCGCTGGGCCGGCCGCTGGAGGCGGACGAGCCGTTGCGGCGCGGCGATCTGCTGTTCTGGAAGGGCCATGTCGCCTTCGTCGCCGACGAGACGCGGATATTGCACGCCAATGCGCATCACATGGCCGTCGCCTTCGAGGACCGCGAGGCCGCCATCGCGCGGATCGAGGCGCAGGGCGACGGCCCGGTGACCGGCCGCCGGCGCCTGCCGGGACGCGCCGAGGCTTAGGCGGCGGGCACCAAAAAAGGGCCGCCCCGAAGGGCGGCCCAGCGCATGAATGAGAAACCCGATCTCGGGGGTCAGCCGTCCGATTTCTCGGAAGCCCCGGCCTCGCCGGGGATACGTTCGCGCAACATCGTGCTGATACGCTCGTTCAGTTCCGGGTCGGACTGAACGGCCTTGCCGATGCGCACGTATTCCTCGACCGAGATGCCGTCGGTGGTGGCCACCGCGTCGCGCATCTTCTCGCCGGCCTCCTGGACCAGCGTCCGGCGCGCGGCGTCATCCTCGGCGGTGCTCATGCGGACCTCGAAGGTCTGGCGCAGTGCGGCCACCTTGGTGGCGGCGTCAAGGAAGCTCTCCAGCGTCTCGTCGGTGAACTCGCCGCTCTCGCCGGCTTCGGCCGTCTGCTGGCTCTCCGCCTCGGTGGTGGCGGTGCCCTCCGCATCGGCGGTGGCATCGGCGGTGGCATCGGCCTTGGGCAGACCGTCCGAAACCTCGGCATCGGCCTCGGCGGTGGTTTCGGCCTCCGGCGTCACCTCGGCAGGCGCGGCGGATTGGGCCTGGAGCGTCGTCTCGGCGTCGCTCTCGACGTCCGCGCCGACGTCCGAGGCGTTGACCTCTGCATCGGCCTCGAAATCCGCGCCCAGATCGCGCGCGGTGACGGCGCCGGCGTCCGCTTCGGGCGCCTCCAGCTCCTCGGCGCTCTGCTCGGCCTCGAGGCCGGCATTGGCTTCGGTCTGCTTCTTCTTCCACTCGGTGGTGGCATCGCCCGAGGCGGCATGCGCCGGCAGGGTGGCGGCGCCCATGGCAGTCAGGCCGAGGGCCATCGCGCTGTGTTGCATCAACTTGGTGAGGGTCATGTCGAGCCTCCTTTCAGTTTGCCGTCGCGGGCATTCCGGCCCGCGTCGCCCCACCAACGTGGACCCCGGGAGGGAGTGTTTCAAAGGGATGCGCACGATTTTGCCAGATCGGCGTGAGGGGCGGCGGGCCCCTGCCGACCGCCGCCGGTTTTCGCCGAGACCCGGCGGTTATTGACCTTGCCGGGCAATCGGGAAACTGTGGCGCGCGCCAGGAGATCCCGAGATGAGCCACAGCCAGACATCGCCCCAGCCCGCCGCGCTGATCACCCCCGTATTGATCGCCGGCTGCGCGATCATGCTGATCTCCTTCGCGATCCGCGCCAGTTTCGGTGTCTTCCAGATTCCCATCGCGGAAGAGTTCAACTGGCCGCGGGCCGAGTTCAGCCTGGCCATCGCGGTGCAGAACCTGGCCTGGGGCATCGGGCAGCCGATCTTCGGCGCGCTGGCCGAGCGGCTGGGCGACCGCCGCGCGATCGTGCTGGGCGCGCTGACCTATGCGGCGGGGCTGGTCCTGTCGTCCTTCGCCGTCAGCCCCGAGGCGCACCAGTTCTACGAGGTGCTGGTCGGCTTCGGCATCGCCGGCACCGGCTTCGGCGTGATCCTGGCGGTGGTGGGCCGGGCCGCGGCGCCCGAGCATCGCTCGATGTCGCTGGCCATCGCCACGGCGGCGGGATCGGCCGGGCAGGTGGTGGGCGCCCCGGCGGCGGAGTTCCTGCTGCGGATGATGAGCTGGCAGTCGGTCTTCCTGGTCTTCGCGGCGCTGATCATCGCGGTGCTGGCGGTGCTGCCGCTGATGCGCTCGCCCGCGCCGGCCAGCAAGGCCGAGCTGGAAGAGAGCATGGGCACCATCCTGTCGCGCGCCTTCCGCGATCCCTCCTACACGCTGATCTTCCTGGGCTTTTTCTCCTGCGGGTATCAGCTGGGCTTCATTACCGCGCATTTTCCGGCCTTCGTGACAGAGATGTGCGGCCCGATCCTGCAAGGCGGGGTGCTGCACAGCCTGGGCATCACCACCACCTCGGCGCTGGGGGCGGTGGCGATTTCGCTGATCGGGCTGTTCAACATCATGGGCACGCTCTACGCCGGCTGGCTGGGCAACAGGTTCTCCAAGAAATACCTGCTGGCGGGGATCTACGGGCTGCGCACGGTGACCGCGGCGGCCTTCATCCTGGCGCCGATCACGCCGGGCAGCGTGCTGGTCTTCTCGGCGGTGATGGGCGCGCTGTGGCTGGCCACCGTGCCGCTGACATCGGGGCTGATCGCGCATCTTTATGGGCTGCGCTACATGGGCACGCTTTACGGCATCGTCTTCTTCTCGCACCAGCTGGGCAGCTTCATGGGCGTCTGGCTGGGCGGCAAGCTGTACGACCTCAACGGGGATTATTCGCTGGTCTGGTGGATCGGCGTCGGCGTCGGGGCCTTCAGCGCGCTGGTGCACCTGCCGGTGCGCGAGCATCGCCCCGCGCCGCTGGCGGCCTGAGGGCTCTCAGCCGCCGCGGAAGAACGCCGCCAGCCGGGGGCCCACCTCCGCGGCATGGGTGTAGGGCAGGCCGTGGCCGGCGCCCTCGACCATGCGCTGCTGCGCCTCGGGGTTCCAATCGGCCAGCACCCGCGCCGCGCCGGGCGGGATGACGGCATCTTCCAGGCCCCAGATCGCCAGCACCGGCAGGCCCGCCGCCCGAAGCGCCGCGTGATCGGCGGCGCCGCCGGCGCGCAGCATGTGGCGCAGCGAGGACAGGACCGCGGGGGTGAAGCCGCGCCAGCGCAGCTCGTCCTGCTGGCGGTCGACGATCCCCGGCACCGCGCTGGGCAGGGCGCGTTCGGCCTCGGTGCCGCGGCGGTGCAGGGCTGGGTAGCGCGCCAGCATCAGCCAGTCGCCCAGGCCCGGCAGATCGCGCACCAGCCGCAGGACCGGGCCCATCTCGTGCTGCATGCCCGCCGGGGCCAGAAGCGCCAACCGCCGCACCCGGCCGGGCTGCGCCGCGGCATAGCTGGCAGCGATCGCCCCGCCCATGGAATAGCCCACCAGGTTCACCGGACCCTCGACGCCCTCGTGCGCCAGCAGCGCATCGATCTGGCGGTGGAAGAATCCCGCGTCCTGCGCGCCGCGGGGCCGGTCGGAATAGCCGCGCCCGTAAAGGTCGTAGACCAGCATCCGCTGGCCGGCCGCCGCCAGCGCGGGGGCCAGCCCGTCCCAGACGTAGCTGGGCGTGGTCAGCCCGTGCACGCACAGCAGCACCTCGCCCGTTTCGGCGCCGATCCAACGGTAATGGGTGCGCCCCATGGGCAGATCGGCGAAGGCGCCCGGTGCCCCCGGGCGCTGCCGCACGTCGCCGCGCCGGCGCTCTGCCCAGAAGGGGAGGGCTGCGGCCCCCGCCGCCCCGGCGGCCATAGCGGTTATGGCCCAGCCCAGCACGCTCACGCGGCCTCCCGCCAGGCGTCGAGGATGTAGCGTGCGGTCATCAGGTCCAGGTGCGCCCCGCCGCCGTTCTTGAAGAGGGTGATCTCCTCGTCCGTCTCGCGGCGCATCGCGGCGCCGTCGTAGTGGTCGGCGCGGATGTCGCCGGGGGTGATCACCCCCTCCGCCAGCGGGATCTTCAGCTCTCCGATGTGGTCCAGCGTGGTGGCGCGGCTGTCGACGAAGAGGCTGGCGCGGCGCAGGGCGGTATCGTCCACCTCGCGCATGTCGGGGCGGTAGGCGCCGATCAGGTCCAGGTGCTGGCCGGGGCGCAGCCAGTCGCCGCGGATCACCGGCGCGGTGCTCATGGTGGCGCAGGCGATGATGTCGGCATCCCCGACCGCGCGTTCGAGGTCTGGCGCCACCCGCATGCCGGGGCATTCGGCGGCCATCTCCTGGGCGCGGGCGGGCGTGCGGTTCCAGACGGCGAAGCGGGCGCGGGGGAAGTGGCTGCGATAGGCCTCCCACAGGCTGCGCCCGACGGTGCCGGCGCCGACGATCAGGATGCGCTCGCTGTCCGGGCGGGCCAGTTTCGCCGCGCCCCAGAGGCTGTCGCCGGCGGTCTTCCACTTGGTGACGAGGTGGAAATCCACCAACGCCTCCAGCGTGCCCGTCCGGTCGGCGAAGAGCGTCACCGCGCCGTTGACGCGCGGCACGCCCGCCTCGGGGTTGCGCGGGAAGACCGTGGCGGTCTTCACCAGCCCGCCCAGCCCGTCGATCCAGGCCGCGCGGCTGAGCAGCGTGTCGGGATCGCGGTAAAGGAAGGTATCGCCGATCTCGGCCCGGGGGGCGGCGTGGCCGGCCTCGAAGGCGCGCAGAAGGCCCGCCCAGTCCATCGCCGCCTCGCCGGCCTCGAAGGTGATGAAGGGGGGCTGGGTCATGCGGCCTCCTTGGCGCTGAGAAGCCCCCGGGCGACCAGGCAATCCGCCCAGCCGCGGGGGCCGTCGAAGTGGTGCACCTGCCAGCCGCGCGCGGCGGCGGCGGCGATGTTGTCGGCCCGGTCGTCGGCGAAGAGCAGCGCCTCGGGCGGCAGGCCGCACTCCGCCTCGAGCCGGGCGTAGAAGGCCGGGTCGGGCTTCAGCAGCCCCAGGTGGCCGGAGATCCAGGCGCGGTCAAACTCTTCCAGCACCGGGTAGGCGCGGCGCGCGATCTCGAAGGTCTGCACCCCGAAGTTGCTCAGCGCGAAGACCGGCACGC
>JBPEXR010000333.1:0-2020 GCA_052031355.1 Paracoccaceae bacterium | reverse complement strand
GCGCTGGAGGGCGCGCTTGACGGGGCGGGCACGGTCGCGCTGGCCGAAGGGCCCTGCCTTGGCCCCTGCCGCGCCGCGGTCATGGCGCTGCAGCAGCCCGGCGGGGCGTCCTACGTCTTCGCGGGGCTGGAGGTGGCGCGGGATGCGCAGGACATCGCGGCGACGGTGCGGGCGGTGCGCGCGGCGCCCGGCGGATGGATCGTCGACGCGCGGCCCTGCGGGCGGCTGCGGCACCTCCTGGCGGTGCGGCTGCCGGCGGCGGAGGCCCCCGGCCCCGAAGGGCCGGAGGGTTAGGCCCGGCTCACTCGGGCAAAGCGATCTCGGCGGCGATTTCCCGTCCATCGACGGTCAGCGCGCCGTGGTCGTTGGCGTTCAGGGTGACGCGCAGCGGCCCCTCGGCGGGAAGCTGCGGCAGATGCACCCACGGCGCATAGAGGCGGGCCAGCTTCACGCCCCCGGCATAGAGATGCGCGTGCCCCTCGCCCGGCACATGCGGCGCACCGGCGGCCTGGGGCGCGAAGCGGAAGTTCTCCGTCTGCACCTCCAGGTTCCAGCCCGAGACGGGGTCGCGGTGCAGCGCCAGGGCGATCCGCGGCGCGGCCTCGGCGGGCAGCGCATGGGCCGCGCCGCCGTGATCGTGGCCTGCCGCGCCCCCCGCCCCGACCGCCGGCCCGACCGTCGCGGCGGAATGTGCTGCGCCGTGGTGTGCCGGGTCGCCATGGTCGTGCCCGTCCAGCGTCACGCCCTGCCCGGCGGCCAGCAGGAATCCCGCCAGCCCGCCGAAGACGCCGCCGATGGCCACCAGTGCCAGCTCGCGCATCACGCGGCCTCGGCGCTGCGCTGGCCCTCGCGCAGCCAGAAGACCGCGCAAAGGATGCCCAGCGCCGACCATGCGATGGCCCCGGTGCCCAGCGCGCGGGCGGCGAAGAGGGCGGCGATCTCCGGCGGGACCGGGCCGGTGAAGGCCGCAGGCTCCGGCGCGCCCACGATGTGCGGTGCCAGGATCAGCACCAGCGCGCCGGCAGTCGCCGCCCAGCCGCGCTGGAAGATCGCCAGGCCCAGCCCGGCGGCGGTGGCGGCGACGGTGGCGAACCACCAGACCTGGCGCGCCGTCACCTCCGCCGCGGCGGTGCCCGGCAGCTCGGGCGCCAGCGAGAAGGCCGGCGCCAGCTGCACCGCGGCAAAGCCCGCCAGCCCCCACAGCCAGCCGCGCCGTGCCGTCAGCCCGCCGGCACGGTCCGCAAGGCCCGCCATCAGCGCGACCAGCACCAGCGCGTAGCCGGTATAGATCAGCATGTTGAAGACGATGCTCAGCCCGTCGCGCAGCGGATCGAAGCCGGGCAGATCAGCCGCGGCCGGGGTCGGCTGGCCGTCGAAATGCACCAGCTGGCCGGATTCGAACAGCTCGGCGTGCAGCAGGACCGGCTGCACGAAAACGAACTGCAACGCGGCGGCGATCAGCCCCGTTGCAGCACCAGCGAACAAGGCGCTGGTCACGATTTTCGAGAACATGGGTTAGTGGCAGGGAAAGCCGGTGGCGTGCCGCACATCGTGCGCCGCATCGTGCAGCGTGGCCGCCTGGACGTGCCCGCTCAGCACGATCAGCCCGATGCCGAGGGCCGCGGCGCCGAGCAGCGGAAGCAGGCTGCCGAAGGCGCCGGCCTGGGTCAGGGAAAGGGTCTTGGTCGTCATCGTCTCGCTCCTTCTCCGTCGCACCCGACGGAAGCATTCAGGTTTCGGCCGGCAGGTCTCCTGGCTGGCGGATCGACATGCGCGCCAGCCTTCCCTGCCCTGGGGCAAGTGGCCGTAGCGGCGCGCATTCACCGCTGACAGTCGCGGGGGCGGCTCTGGCTGCGGGCGGGCCCGTTCCAGATTCCCTTTTCACCTCGCTGGTGCGAAGCACCGGCAGGGGCACCCTAGCCCGGCGCGGCGATGCGCCGCAACAATCAAACGTCCCCCGCGGGCGATTTTCGGCGCCGGCGCAGCAGGTAGATATCCATGATCCAGCCATGGGCGGCGC
>JBPEXR010000332.1:0-2476 GCA_052031355.1 Paracoccaceae bacterium | reverse complement strand
TGCCCTGGTGCAAAAGCTGGTAGAAGGCGTGCTGGCCATTGGTGCCCGGCTCGCCCCAGACGATGGGGCCGGAATGCACCTCCAGCGCGGTGCCGTCCATGGCGACGCGCTTGCCGTTGCTTTCCATCTCCAGCTGCTGCAGGTAAGCCGGCAGCCGCGCCAGGCGCTGCGCGTAAGGCAGCACGGCGCGGGTGGCATGGCCGCAGCCCTGGTTGTGCCAAAGGCCCGTCAGCGCCAGCAGAAGCGGCAGGTTCTCCGCCTCCGGGGCCTCCAGGAAATGGCGGTCCATCGCGCGTCCGCCGGCCAGGAACTCGGCAAAGCGGGCCGGGCCGATGGCCAGCATCAGCGGCAGGCCGATCGGCCCCCAGACCGAGTAGCGCCCGCCGACCCAATCCTCGAACCCGAAGACGCGGGCGTCGTCGATGCCCCATTCGGCGGTGGCGGTGCGGTTGGTCGAGACGGCGGCGAACTGCGCGCCCGGGTCGGTCACCGCGCCCGCCATCCAGGCGCGCGCGGAGGCGGCGTTGGTCATGGTCTCCACCGTGGTGAAGGTCTTGGAGGCGACGATCACCAGGGTGCGCGCCGGGTCGAGCCCGCGCAGCGTATCGGCCAGGTGCGCCCCGTCGACGTTGGAGACGAAATGGCAGCGCGGCCCGTCGCCGTAGGGCGCCAGCGCCTGCACCGCCATGGCCGGGCCCAGGTCGGAGCCGCCGATGCCGATGTTGACGACATCGCGGATCGGCCCGCCCGCCCCGGTGAAGCGCCCCGCCCGCAGATCGTCCGCGAAGGCGGCCATGCGCTGCAACGTCCGGGCGATGCCGGGGCGCTGGTCCTGCCCGTTCAGCAGCAGCGGCGGGCCGTCCGGGTCGCGCAGCGCGGTATGCAGCACGGCGCGGCCCTCGGTCTCGTTGATCGCCTCGCCGGCCATCATGGCGCGGGCGCGGCCGCGCACGTCGGCGGCGCGGGCCAGATCCAGCAGCGCGGCGCGCACATCGGCGTCGATCAGCGTTTTGGAGTAGTCAAAATGCAGCCCCTCGGCGCTGGCGGAGAAGGCGCTCGCGCGGTCCGGGTCCGCCTCGAACAGCGCGGCGATGGAGGCCGATTGACGCTCGGCGGCGAGGCGGCGCAGTTCGTCGAACATCGCCCGCCCCCTCATTCGGCCCAGTGGACGACAGCGCCGTCCAGCACCGCGCGCACCGGCGCCTCCCGCGCGGGCAGCTTGCGCGCCCGCTCCAGCGCCTCGCGCTTCTCGGCGCCGAAGATGACCAGGTGCTTGCTGAGCGCCCCGTTCAGCACCGGGGCCGACAGGGTCACCCGCGGCTCGGGCGCGCCGGGCGCGGTGATCGCCACCAGCGGCGGCGCCTGCGGGTCGAGCGCGGCGTCGAGGTTGTCCGCCCCCGGAAACAGCGAAGCGGTGTGCATGTCCGCCCCCATCCCCAGCAGCAGAACCGAGATCGGCAGCCGCGGCTCCAGCCGTTCGGACAGCGCCGTCAGTGCCGCCTCCGGCTCCATGCCGCCCAGGTAGAGCGGCAGCATATGCGCCGCCGCCGCCTTGCCGCAAAGCAGCCGCGCGCGCAGCAGCGCCGCGTTCGACCTGTCCGAGGTTTCGGGCACCCAGCGTTCGTCGGTCAGCGTGACATCGACCCGGTCCCAGTCCAGCGACGTGTCGCACAGATCGTCGAAGATCGGCCCCGGCGAGGTGCCGCCGGGCACCGCCAGCAGCACCCGCTCCTCGTGCTTGAGGGCGGCGTTCAACTCCCCCGCGATGCGGTTCGCCAGGTCCATCGCCAGCAGTTCCCGGTCGGCGTATTCGCAGAATTCCATCAGCGTATCTCCCGCCACTTGCGTCCGTCACGGTGCATCAGCATCAGCGCGTCCTCCGGCCCGGAGGAGCCGCTGTCGTAGGGCTTGGGCACGTCGCCGCGCTGCTCCCAGCCCTCGATGATCGGGTCGGTCCAGGCCCAGGCGGCCTCGACTTCGTCGCCGCGCATGAAAAGGGTCTGGTTGCCGCGGATCACGTCCATGATCAGCCGCTCGTAGGCGTCGGGGACATCCTCGGCGTCGGGTCCCAGCGCCTCGGCGAAGGTCATGTCCAGCGGCACGTCCACCAGGCGCATCCCGCCCGGGCCCGGCTCCTTGATGGTGACGTCCAGCGTCATGCCCTCGTCGGGCTGCAGGCGGATGACCAGCACGTTGCGGTGCCGCCCCGCCTCGGCCCCGAAGATCGAATGCGGCGCGTCCTTGAAGACCACCGTGATCTCGGACGACCGCGCGCGCAGCCGCTTGCCGGTGCGCAGGTAGAAGGGCGTGCCCGCCCACCGCCAGTTCGACAGATGGGCGCGCAGGGCGACGAAACTTTCGGTGCGCGAGCGCGGGTTTTCCACGTCCTCGCGGTAGCCGGGCTGGCCTTCGGCGCCGCCGTATTGCCCGCGCACCAGGTGGTGCGGCGGCACCTCGTCGAGGGCGCGGATCACCT
>JBPEXR010000331.1:0-3452 GCA_052031355.1 Paracoccaceae bacterium | reverse complement strand
ACGCTAATTCGCCTTTAGCGGGCGAATCCGAAAATGATTGCCGTCACTAAGGTGCCAGGTCAGACCCCCGCATGCGTCCGGGGTGCGGGCGTTCGGGCGCCTCGTCACCAGGCCCTGCCGCCCTAGAGCAATTTGGCACCCAGCTCGGGGCACTGCTGCACAGATGCGTTGAACGCGCCCGCCCGGCGTCTTCGCTCCACGCCCCAGCGCTCTACCCGCTCTCGCCCACCCGCAGCTCCTCCAGCGCCGCCCGCAGCGCGTCGGGCAAAGGGCAGGGGCGCCCGCGTTCCGCCTCTAGCAGGACTTGGGTGAAATGTCCCGCGGCGAAGGCCATGGGCGCCTCGTTGCGGAAGAGCCCGCAGTCGTAGCGCCAGGAGGTGCGGCCCAGGTGCCCTACGCGCAGCCCGATGTGGATGACATCCGGGTAGCCCGCTTCGTCGAAGTAAGTGCAGCCGCTCTCGACCACCACTTGCCGGTGCGCGGTGCCTTTCTCGTCCAGCAACCCCCGCGCGCGCTGCCAGTCGCTGATCGCCGTGTCCATCAGCGCGTAATGCACGACGTTGTTCATGTGGCCGTACTGGTCGTTGTCGGCCCAGCGGGTGGGCAGGGTCTCGAAATGGGCGAAGGCGTCGCGGTTCGGGGCGCTGGGGCGGGTCATGGCTGTCTCCTCTGGGGCAAGCTGCCGCGGCGGCGCGCCGGGTGCAAGCGCCCCCGGCATGCGCGGCGTCGCGCAGGGCACTACGGGCGGTTGACCGGGGCCGGGCGCGCCGGGATAAACGGGGCGACACATTCGGGAGAGCATGATGCAGATCAACCGCGAAACCATCGCCGTGGTCACCGGCGGCGCCTCGGGCCTCGGGGCTGCCGTGGCCGAGATGCTGGCCGAGGCCGGCGCCCGCGTCGCCATCTTCGACATGAACGCCGAGGCCGGGGCCGAGAGGGCCAAGGCGCTGGGCGGACGGTTCGAAATGGTGGACGTCGCCGACGCGGGCGCGGTGGACGCCGCCCTTCGCGCGGTGAAAGACGACTGGGGCATCCCGCGGGTGCTGGTCAACTGCGCCGGCATCGGCCCGGCGGCCAAGACCGTCAGCCGCGGCGCGCCGCATGATCCGGGGCTTTTCGGCAAGGTGATCGGGGTGAACCTGATCGGCACCTTCACCTGCGCCAGCCACGCCGCCGCCCTGATGGCCGAGGCCGAGCCGCTGGGCGAGGACGGCGAGCGCGGCGTGATCGTCAACACCGCCTCGGTCGCCGCCTTCGACGGGCAGATCGGCCAGGTGGCCTATGCCGCCTCCAAGGGCGGGGTCGTGGGCATGACGCTGCCCATGGCGCGCGACCTGTCGGACAAGGGCATCCGCGTCTGCACCATCGCGCCGGGCCTCTTCCTGACCCCGCTATTGCAAGGCCTGCCGGAGGAAGTGCAGGACAGCCTCGGCCGCCAGGTGCCCTTCCCGCCGCGCCTCGGCAAACCGGCGGAATACGCCGCCATGGCGCGCCACATCATCGAGAACACGATGCTGAACGGCGAGGTGATCCGCCTCGACGGCGCGATTCGCATGGCGCCGCGCTAGGGCCCCTTGGGCGGGCGCCGCGCGCGCCCGTCCGCCCCCCAACCCCTGGCGGCGGCGCGCCCGCCTCAGACCCGTCTCAGGCCCGCCGCAACACGCGGAAGGCCTCCGACGCGCCCCAGCCGGCGGCGATGGCGATGGCCAGCGACATCAGCCCGTAGATCAGCGGCCGCTCCCGCGAGAGGTTGTAGAGAAACCGCTCCAGCCCGACCTTGCGCACGTCGATCACCGTCTCGTAGGCGTTGATGACGCGCCCGCCGCGGGTCAGGAAGATGCGCGTCTCGTAGCCGCCCTCGGTCAGGTTCGCCGGCATCTGGATCGAGGTGCGGAACAGGGTCTGTTCCTGCACCGTCACGGTGCTTTCGCGCATCTGGTAGAGGTCCTGCGCCTGGCGGATGCGGATCAACGCCCGGGTGAAGGCCTGCGGGTCCGCCACGCCCACGCCCACCGCGCGGATCGCCCGGGGGATGGAGACGCGGTGCCGCAGGTCCTCGACATCGCGCAGCACCTCGTTCCAGGGGGCGCTGGTGGCGACGGCATAGAAGCTGGGCGCGCGGTCCACCATCACCGCGTCGGTGTTGGCCCAGATCCCCAGAACCCGCTCCTTGCGCCGCACCCAGACCGGGGTGGAAGGGCCGGCCACGGTGACGATCACCTGCAGCGGCGGCTCGGGCTGGATCTCGCGTTCGCGCTTGACCGCGCCGAAGATCAGGATCTCCGAGCCGTCGAAATTGGCGGTGATCGACACCCGGTTCTGGCTGAGGCCCAGTACCACCTCCTCGGCCCGCGCGGGCAGGGCGGCGGCGCACAGAAGCGCCGCCCCGGCCAGCGCGCGGCGAAGGGCGCCCCGGCGCATCAGTGCCCCCCCACCGCGCCGAGGGAGTAAAGCTCCGCCGGGCGCAGCAGCAGGTCGAGCGCCAGTTTGCCGCAGACCGCCAGCACCATGGCGGCCAGCAGGATGCGCAGCTGTTCGGCCTTCATCCGCGTGCCGATCTGGGTGCCGATCTGCGCGCCGACCACCCCGCCGACCAGCAGCAGCACCGCCAGGGCCATGTCGACGGTGTAGTTCGTGGTGGCGTGCAGCAGCGTGGTGAAGGCGGTCACGAAGATGATCTGGAACAGCGAGGTGCCGACCACCACCTTGGTCGGCATGCCCAGCAGGTAGATCATCGCCGGCACCATGATGAACCCGCCGCCGACGCCCATGATCGCCGCCAGAACGCCCACCGCGCAGCCCACCAGGAAGGGCGGGATGACGGAGATGTAGAGGCCCGAGGTGCGAAACCGCATCTTCAGCGGCAGGGCGTGGATCCAGCCGCGCTGGCGGCGGCGCGGCGCGGCGGGCCCGGCGCGGCGCGCGCGGGTGATGGCGCGCAGGCTTTCCAGGAACATCAGCCCGCCGATCACGCCCAGGAAGACGACGTAGCAAAGCCGCACCAGCAGATCGACCTGCCCCTGGCCCCGCAGCCAGTTGAACAGCCAGACCCCCAGCGCCGCCCCCAGAAGGCCGCCCGCCAGCAGCACCGTGCCCATGCGCAAGTCCACCGTGCGCCGCCGGAAATGCGCCAGCACCCCGGAAAAGGACGAGGCGACGATCTGGTTCGCCTCGGTCGCCACGGCCACCGCGGGGGGGATGCCGATGAAGAACAGCAGCGGCGTCATCAGAAAGCCGCCGCCGACGCCGAACATGCCCGACAGGATGCCCACCATGCCCCCCAACCCCAGCAGGAGGAAGGCGTTCACCGAGACCTCGGCGATGGGGAGGTAGATCTGCATGCCGTCTCCCGAAGGGCTTCCCGGATACTATGCAAAGCGCAGCCGGGCGGAGCAAGGCCCGCCGCGCCGCGGCGCCTGGCAGCCCCGGGGCGCGGGCCGGGGCGGGGC
>JBPEXR010000330.1:0-5027 GCA_052031355.1 Paracoccaceae bacterium | reverse complement strand
GCCAGGGCCCGCAGCCCGAACTGCACATGCGCCATTTCCTGGTAGTAGCTGGTATAGGCGTAATTCGTCGCCGCCCCCGCCACCGCGCCGACCAGCGGCACCGTCTGCGCGGCCAGCTTCTGGCCCATCACCGTGGCCAGCCGCGGCGCGATGCGGGCGATCACCCCGTGCACCGTCGCCCCCGTCAGCGTCACCCGCGCGGCCAGGAAGGCCATGTCCGCGCCGTCGTCGGCCTCCAGCGGGCCGGCGGCGGAAAAGACCTGCAGGCAGGCAAGGCGCACCTCCTCCTCGGCCGGGTCGAACCCGTGTTCGGCCGCAACGCCCAGGATGGCGCGCAGCAGCACCGTGGTGGTCACCGGCAGTTCCGCCAGCGCGGTCGGCAGCCCGCCGAAGCCGCCCGCCGCGCCCATCGCGGTGGTGGCGGCGGTGTTCAGCCAGCCGGACTGGTCGCCCAGCACCCCGCGCGAACGTCCGGCCGCATCCATCGCCACGCCCAGCGCCCGCTCGGTCGCATCCTCGAGGCGGGATTTCACCCCGTCCGGCAGGCGCTCCAGCAGGTTCTCCGCCTGCCCGCCAAGCAGGTTCAGCACCTGCAGCCCCACGCCGCCCGCGGCCTTGTAGCGCCGCGCCAGGCGGTCCAGTTCGGCCTCCGCCTCGATCGGCAAACCTGGCATCGCTTCCATGCCGCCTCCCTTCGTCACACGCCCCGATGATATGGGGCGGGCGCCCCGGGCGGGCAAGCGCCGCACCTCTGGACCATTGGCGGCGGCCTGCCTATAAGGCGGCGCATGATACGCCCGTTTTCGATCTGCATTCGAATTAGCGGCCCGGCGCTCTGACGAGCTGCCGGGACAAGGCGCCTGCATGCTCCGCGCGCCGCCATCCATTTCCAGACCCACGCCTCACGCCCTGAAGGATTGCCGCCGATGTGCGCCGAGACCCCCGATTACAAAGACACGCTGAACCTGCCGAAAACCGACTTTCCCATGCGCGCCGGGCTGCCCAAGCGCGAGCCTGCCTGGCTGGCCCGCTGGGAGGAGATCGGCATCTATGACCGCCTGCGCGAGAAGGCCGAGAACGGCGACCGCCCCGCCTTCACGCTGCACGATGGCCCGCCCTATGCGAACGGGCACCTGCACATCGGCCACGCGCTGAACAAGATCCTGAAGGACATGGTGGTGCGCAGCCAGCAGATGATGGGGCGCGACGCGCGCTACATCCCCGGCTGGGATTGCCACGGCCTGCCGATCGAATGGAAGATCGAGGAGCAGTACCGCGCCAAGGGCCTGAACAAGGACGAGGTGGACATCAACGATTTCCGCCTCGAATGCCGCCGCTTCGCCGAGAAGTGGATCGACGTGCAGCGCGAGGAGTTCAAGCGCCTCGGCGTGACCGGCACCTGGGAGCGTCCCTACCTGACGATGGACTTCCGGGCCGAGCGCATCATCGCCGCCGAGTTCCAGAAGTTCCTGATGAACGGCACGCTTTACCAGGGCTCGAAACCCGTCATGTGGTCGCCGGTCGAGAAGACCGCGCTGGCCGAGGCGGAGATCGAGTATCACGACCACAAGAGCCACACGATCTGGGTGCCCTTCCGCACCACCGAGGCGCCGAAGGCGCTGGAGGGCGCGAAAGTGGTGATCTGGACGACCACGCCCTGGACCATCCCCTCCAACAAGGCGGTCGCCTACAACCCTGAGATCTCCTACGGCCTCTACGAGGTCACCGGCCGGCCCGAGGAATGCTGGGCGCGCATCGGCGATCGCTACGTGCTGGCCGACAAGCTGGCCGAGGACGTGCTGGGCCGCGCGCGGCTGGAGCCGTCGATGTACCGCCGCCTGGGCGATGTCAGCGCCGGGGACCTGGCCCAGACCACCCTCGCCCACCCCTTCCGCGGGCTGGAGGGGGCCGAGGGCTTCTGGGACTACGATGTGCCGATGATCGACGGCGAGCATGTGACCGACGATGCCGGCACCGGCTTCGTGCACACCGCCCCCAGCCACGGCGCCGAGGACTACGAGTGCTTCGTCAAGCGCAACTGGCTGGACCGCATGACGCACAATGTCGGCGAGGAAAGCGAGTTTCTGCCGCATGTGCCCTTCTTCGCCGGGCTGACGGTCTTTGACCGCAAGGGCAAGGAAGGCAAGGCCAACGCCGCGGTGATCGACAAGCTGGTCGAGGCCGGCGGGCTGATCGCGCGCGGGCGGATGACGCACAGCTACCCGCATTCCTGGCGGTCCAAGGCGCCGGTGATCTTCCGCAACACGCCGCAGTGGTTCGCCGCCATCGACCGCCCCGTCGGGGACGGGCAGGACGCGCTTGGCCAGACGATCCGCGCCCGTGCGCTGAAGGCGATCGACACCAAGGTGACATGGACGCCGCGCACCGGCCGCAACCGCCTTTATTCCATGATCGAGGCGCGGCCCGACTGGGTCCTGTCGCGGCAGCGCGCCTGGGGCGTGCCGCTGACCTGTTTCACCAAGAAGGGCGCCCTGCCGACGGACGAGGACTTCCTGCTGCGCAACGAGGAGGTGAACGCCCGCATCCTGGAGGCTTTCGAGGCCGAGGGGGCGGACGCCTGGTACAAGCCGGACGCCAAGGAGCGGTTCCTCTCGGGCATCGTCGATCCGGCGGATTACGAGCAGGTCTTCGACATCCTCGACGTCTGGTTCGACAGCGGCTCGACCCATGCCTTCGTGCTGGCCGACCGCGAGGACGGCTCGGAGGACGGTATCGCCGATCTCTACCTCGAGGGCACCGACCAGCACCGCGGCTGGTTCCATTCCTCGCTGCTGCAAAGCTGCGGCACGCGCGGGCGGGCGCCCTACCGGGGCGTGCTGACGCATGGCTTCACGCTGGACGAGAAGGGCAACAAGATGTCCAAATCGCTCGGCAACACCATCCTTCCCGAGGAGGTGGTGAAGCAGTACGGCGCCGACATCCTGCGCCTCTGGGTCGCGCAGACCGACTATACCGCCGACCAGCGGATCGGGCCGGAGATCCTGAAGGGCACCGCCGACAGCTACCGCCGGCTGCGCAACACCATGCGCTTCATGCTGGGGGCGCTGGCGCATTTCGAGGAAAGCGACCGCACCGCCCCCGAGGACATGCCCGAGCTTGAACGCTGGGTGCTGCACCGTCTGGCCGAGCTGGACCACCGCGTGCGCACCGGCTACGCCGCCTACGAGTTCCAGGGTGTCTTCCAGGCGCTTTTCAACTTCTGCACGGTGGAGCTGTCGGCCTTCTACTTCGACATCCGCAAGGATGCGCTTTACTGCGACGGCGACACGCCGCGCCGGCGGGCGGCGCGCACGGTGCTGGACATCCTGTTCCACCGCCTGACCACCTGGCTGGCCCCGGTGCTGACCTTCACGATGGAGGAGGTCTGGCTGGAGCGCGCGACGGACGCGGGCACCTCGGTCCACCTGCAGGACTTCCCCGAAACGCCCGCCGACTGGCGGGACGAGCCGCTGGCCGCCAAATGGGCCCGCGTGCGCGCGGCGCGCCGCGTGGTCACCGCGGCGCTGGAGGTGCAGCGCAGCGACAAGGTGATCGGCGCCAGCCTGGAGGCCGCGCCGGTGGTCCATGTCGAGGACCCCGAGACGCTGGAGGCGCTGAAGACCGTCGGCTTCGACGACATCTGCATCACCAGCGCCCTCTACCTGACCGGCGATCCCGCCCCCTCGGAGGCCTTCCGCCTGCCCGACGCGCCGGGGATCGGCGTCGTCTTCGAACGGGCCGAGGGCGAGAAGTGCCAGCGCTGCTGGAAGATCCTGCCCGACGTGGGCCGGCACAAGCACCCGGGCACCTGCGCGCGCTGCGACGCGGCGCTGGGCTGAGAAGGCCGGATCGAGCCTGGACGAATGTGAAGGGGCGGGCCGCAGGGTCCGCCCTTTTTCGCGCGCTGCCCGGCGGCTACGGCGCGCGGCGTTCGGCGAAGAAGGCGCGTAGCAGCCCCGCGGCCTCCTCCCCGGCGATGCCGTCGTAGACCTCGGGGCGGTGGTGCGCCTGGGGGTGTGCGAAGACCCGCGCGCCATGCGCCACCCCGCCAGACTTCGGGTCCGCCGCGCCGTAATACAGCCGCCGCAGCCGGGCTGCCGCGATCACCGCGGCGCACATGGCGCAAGGCTCCAGCGTCACGTAAAGATCGCAGCCCGTCAGCCGCTCCTGCCCCAGCGCGGCGCAGGCGGCGCGGATGGCCAGCATCTCGGCATGGGCCGAAGGGTCGCGCAGCTCCCGCGTGCGGTTGCCGGCGCGGGCCAGCACCTGCCCGTCCGGGCCCAGCACCACCGCGCCTACCGGCACCTCGCCGCGTGCGGCGGCGGCGCGCGCCTCCTCCAGCGCAAGCTGCATATGGCTGTTGAAGCTCATCCCCGACTTCCTGCCCGGCGCAAGGCGCTTTCGCAAGGCCGGGTTTTGCACTACGTCAGGCGCATGAGCACAGATGCCCCCAAGCCCGGCCCCGGCAAGCCCCGCCCTGCCAAGGCGGGAAAACCCGGCGCGCCGCGCGCCAAATCCGCCGAAGCCCCAGCGACCCCCGCGACCCCCGAGGGCGAGCGGATCGCCAAGGTCCTGTCGCGCGCCGGCGTCGCCTCGCGCCGCGAGGCCGAGCGGATGATCGAGGCCGGCCGCGTCGCGGTGAACGGCCGGGTGATCGACAGCCCGGCGCTGAACGTCGGCCCGCGCGACCGCATCACCGTCGACGGCGCACCCGTCGGCCCCGCCGAGGCGCCGCGCCTGTGGCTTTACCACAAGCCCGCCGGGCTGGTGACCACCGCCCGCGACGAGAAGGGCCGCCGCACCATCTTCGACGATCTGCCCGAGGACATGCCCCGGGTGATGAGCGTCGGCCGCCTGGACCTGAATTCCGAAGGGTTGCTGCTACTGACCAACGATGGCGGCATCAAGCGCCAGCTGGAGCTGCCACAAACCGGCTGGCTGCGCCGCTACCGCGTGCGCGTCAAGGGCACCCCCAGCGAGGCGCTTCTGGCGCCGCTGCGCGAAGGCATCACCGTCGAGGGCGAGCG
>JBPEXR010000033.1:0-3369 GCA_052031355.1 Paracoccaceae bacterium | reverse complement strand
GGCGACGCCGACCGCATCATCCTGATCGACGAGACCGGCCGCGTGGCCGACGGTGACCAGCTGATGGGCCTGATGGCCGCGCGCTGGGCCGAGGAGGGGCGCCTGGCGGGCGGCAAGCTGGTGGTGACTGTCATGTCGAACCTGGGGCTGGAGCGCTATCTCGCCGACCGCGGCGTCGGGCTGGAGCGTACGAAGGTGGGCGATCGCTACGTGGTCGAGGCAATGCGCGCCGGCGGCTACAACCTGGGCGGCGAGCAGTCGGGCCACATCGTCATGTCCGACTATGCCACCACCGGCGACGGTCTGATGGCGGGCCTGCAGTTCCTGGCCGAAATGGTGCGCAGCGGCCAGCCCGCAAGCCAGCTGGTGCAGGTCTTCGAGCCGGTGCCGCAGCTTCTGCGCAACGTGCGTTTCAAGGCCGGCCAGGCGCCATTGGAGCAGGCCGAGGTGCAGCAAGCCATCGCCGCCGCGGAGGCCGAGCTGAACGGCCGCGGCCGCGTGCTGATCCGCAAATCCGGCACCGAGCCGCTGATCCGCGTCATGGCCGAATGCGAGGATGCCGCGACGCTGGAGCGCGTCGTGGGCGAGGTCGCCGGCGCCGTGGAGGCCGCCGCGCGTTGAGCGGCGCCATGGTTCCGGTGTTCGCTGCGCCCTAGAAGCCGCCGCTGGCCGCGCCGCCGCGCGTCTCGCGGCTGCGCCCGGCAAACAGACGTTGCAGCGCCCGGTACTGCGACAGCGCCACGCCGCAAAGGATCAGGGCCAGCGCGCCGACCAGGCCGAGGCCCGCGGGCTCGTTCAGCAGCAGAACGCCCAGCAGGACTGACCACAGCGGCACCTGGTAGTTGACCAGCGACATGAAGACCGGCCCCGCGCTGCGGATCACCAGCACGCGCAGGAAGTTGGCTCCCGCGGTGGGCACAAGCCCCAGGAAGGCCAGGATCGCCAGCGTGCGGGCATCGGGCAGGGGCGGCGGGCCCTCGACGATCAGCGCCGTCGGGATCACCACCGCGGTGCCCACCAGCAACGGGATCGTCGCCAGCCCGAAGGGATCGATCGGGGGCAGCCGCCGCATGATGACCGAGGAGCACGCGTAGCAGGCCGCCGCGCCCAGGCAGGCCAGGCGGCCCGCGCCCTCCAGCGCCGCGCCGGAGCTGGCGAACGCCTCGCCCCCCAGCAGCAGCAGCACGCCGCAGAAGCCGATGACCATGCCCGCCACCCGGCGCAGATTCATCCGCTCACCCGGCACGAAGAAATGCGCCAGCGGCAGGATGATCAGCGCCACCGCCGCCATCGACACGCCCGCGAACCCGGAGGTCACGAATTGCTGCCCCCAGCCCAGCAGCATGAAGGGCAGGGCGGAGCTGAGAACCCCCACCGCCGCGAGCGACAGCGGCGCCCGCTGCGGCCCGGTGAACAGCGCGAAGCCCCGCGCCGCCCAGACCGCCAGCGACAGCAGCGCCGCAAAGCCGATGCGCGCCGCGGCCAGCCAGAAGGGAGTGATCCCCTCCAGCGCCAGTTCGATGACCAGGAAGGTGCCGCCCCAGACGAATCCCAGCAGCGCCACAAGCGCCCAGTCGCGCGGTTTGATCTCTGGCATGACGGCCCCGATGCTGTTGCGCGGCGACCAAACCCGCGGCGCGCCGCCACGTCAACGCGAAAGCCGGGGCGCGGGGGGCGCGGCGCGCGAAAGTTCGCGCGAACGAAATGGGAACGCAGCCTTTCCCCCGGGCCGCCTTCGCGCTAGATTGGCCGCATGAGCAGTTTCGACGATCACGACGCCTTCGAGGGCGCCTCGCTGTCCGCCCGGGCCATGGCGGCCCGCCCCGCCCCCTACCTGGATGGCCTGAACCCCGCCCAGCGCGAGGCGGTCGAGGCGCTGGACGGCCCGGTGCTGATGCTGGCCGGGGCAGGGACCGGCAAGACCAAGGCGCTGACCACCCGCATCGCGCATCTTCTTAACACCGGCCGCGCCCGCCCGAACGAGATTCTGGCCGTGACCTTCACCAACAAGGCGGCGCGCGAAATGAAGCAGCGCGTCGGCCGGCTGCTGGGCGAAACGGTCGAGGGCATGCCCTGGCTGGGCACCTTCCACGCCATCGGCGTGAAGCTGCTGCGCCGCCACGCCGAGCTGGTGGGGCTGAAATCCAATTTCACCATCCTCGACACCGACGACCAGCTGCGCCTGCTCAAGCAGCTGATCGCGGCAGAGAACATCGACGACAAGCGCTGGCCGGCGCGGCAGCTTTCCTCGATCATCGATGGCTGGAAGAACCGCGCCTGGACGCCGGACAAGGTGCCCGCATCCGAAAGCTCGGCCTACAACGGCCGCGGGCCGGCCCTCTACGCCCAGTACCAGGCCCGGCTGCGGGAGTTGAACGCCGCCGACTTCGGCGACCTGCTGCTGCATGTCGTGACGATCTTCCAGACCCACCCGGACGTTCTGGCCCAGTACCAGCGCTGGTTCCGCTACATCCTGGTGGACGAATACCAGGACACCAACGTGGCGCAGTACCTGTGGCTGCGGCTGCTGGCGCAGGGGCACCGCAACATCTGCTGCGTGGGCGACGACGACCAGTCGATCTATGGCTGGCGCGGTGCGGAGGTCGGCAACATCCTGCGGTTCGAAAGCGATTTCGAAGGCGCCAAGGTCGTCCGGCTGGAGCAGAATTACCGCTCCACCCCGCATATCCTGGCCGCCGCCTCGGGCGTGATCTCCGCCAATTCCGGCCGCCTCGGCAAGGAGCTGTGGACCGAGGCGGAGGAGGGCGAGAAGGTGCGCCTGATCGGCCATTGGGACGGCGAGGAAGAAGCCCGCTGGATCGGCGAGGAGATCGAGGCGATGCAGGGCGGCAGCCGCGGCCTGCGGCCCTTCGGCCTCGACGACATGGCGATTTTGGTGCGCGCCAGCCACCAGATGCGCGCCTTCGAGGATCGCTTCCTGACCATCGGCTTGCCCTACCGCGTGATCGGCGGCCCGCGCTTCTACGAGCGGCTCGAGATCCGCGACGCCATGGCCTATTTCCGCATCGTCACCTCGCCCGCCGACGACCTGGCCTTCGAGCGTATCGTCAACACACCCAAGCGCGGGCTGGGCGAGAAGGCGCAGCAGAAGATCCAGCGCGCCGCGCGCGAGGCTGGCCTGCCGCTGGTCGAGGGCGCCCGGCGCCTGCTGGAGGACAAGGGCCTGGGCGGCAAGGGCGCCGCCGAACTGGCCAAGTTGCTGGAGGGGATCGACCGCTGGGGGCGCATGGCGGGCGATCCGTCCGTCTCGCACATCGAACTGGCGGAGGTGATCCTGGACGAGTCGGGCTACACGGAGATGTGGCAGAACGACAAGACGCCCGAGGCCCCCGGCCGGCTGGAGAACCT
>JBPEXR010000329.1:0-8369 GCA_052031355.1 Paracoccaceae bacterium | reverse complement strand
TGTCACCCACCTTCACCAGCGGACGCTGGTTGATGCAGGTGTTCTGGTTCGACCGCTGGAACTTGCGCATCCGGTAGATGTCGACGCCCGGGTCGCCCGGCTCCAGGTCCTCGGTGGCGCGCACAACGATCCGGCTGGCATCGACCTGGTCGATGATGCCGGCCCGCTTGGCCATGATCGCCGCGCCGGAATCGCGGGCGACGACGCCCTCGATGCCGGTGCCGACGAGCGGCGCCTCGGCACGCAGCAGCGGCACCGCCTGACGCTGCATGTTCGAGCCCATCAGCGCGCGGTTCGCGTCGTCGTTCTCAAGGAACGGGATCAGCGAGGCGGCGACGGAGACCAGCTGCTTGGGCGAGACGTCGATCAGGTCGACGCTTTCGCTGGGCGCCAGCGTGTAGTCGCCCGACTGGCGGGTCGAGACGAGGTCGTTCACGAACTTGCCGTTCTCGTCGAGCTTGGCGTTCGCCTGCGCCACGGTGTGGCGCATTTCCTCGGTGGCGGACATGTAGTGGACCTCGTCGGTCACCTGCCCGTTCTTCACGACGCGGTAGGGCGTCTCGATGAAGCCGTACTTGTTCACGCGTGCGAAGGTCGCAAGGCTGTTGATCAGGCCGATGTTCGGGCCTTCCGGCGTCTCGATCGGGCACATCCGGCCGTAGTGCGTCGGGTGCACGTCGCGCACCTCGAAGCCCGCACGTTCGCGCGTCAGACCGCCCGGTCCAAGCGCCGACAGGCGCCGCTTGTGCGTCACCTCGGACAGCGGGTTGGTCTGGTCCATGAACTGCGACAGCTGCGACGAGCCGAAGAACTCGCGCACCGCGGCCGCCGCCGGCTTGGCGTTGATCAGGTCCTGCGGCATGACCGTGTCGATCTCGACGCTGGACATACGCTCCTTGATGGCGCGCTCCATGCGCAGCAGGCCGACGCGGTACTGGTTCTCCATCAGCTCGCCGACGGACCGCACGCGGCGGTTGCCCAGGTGGTCGATGTCGTCGATCTCGCCCTTGCCGTCGCGCAGCTCCACCAGCGCCTTGATGCAGGCGACGATGTCCTCGCGGCGCAGGGTGCGCTGGGTGTCCTCGGCGTCGAGCGCCAGGCGCATGTTCATCTTCACCCGGCCGACGGCCGAAAGGTCGTAGCGCTCGGAATCGAAGAACAGCGTGTCGAAGAGGGCCGACGCGGCCTCGACGGTGGGCGGCTCGCCCGGGCGCATCACGCGATAGATGTCCATGAGCGCGGTCTCGCGGTTCATGTTCTTGTCCATCGCCATGGTGTTGCGGATGTACGGACCGACGTTGATGTTGTCGATGTCCAGCACCGGGATGTCGGTGAAGCCGGCGTCCATCAGCTCCTTCAGGGTGCCGCCGGTCACTTCGCCGTCCTTGTCGACTTCCCAGGTCAGCTCGTCCCCGGCCTCGACGTAGATCGCGCCGGTTTCCTCGTTGATGAGGTCGCGGGCGACAAACTTGCCGACGATGTTCTCGAAGGGCACCAGCAGGTTCTTCACCTTGCCTTCGTCGATCAGCTTCTTGACGGCGCGCGGGGTCACCTTCTTGCCGGCCTCGAAGATCACCTCGCCGGTGTCGGCATCGACCAGGTCATAGGTCGGACGGGTGCCGCGCACACGCTCGGGGAAGAACTTGGTGACCCAGCCGCGGCCCTTCTCCAGGCGGTAGTCCACGGTCTCGTAGTAGGCGTTCATGATCGCTTCCTGGTCCAGGCCCAGGGCGAACAGAAGCGTGGTCACCGGCAGCTTGCGGCGGCGGTCGATGCGCGCGTAGACGATGTCCTTGGCGTCGAACTCGAAGTCCAGCCAGGAGCCGCGGTAGGGAATGATCCGGCAGGCGAAGAGCAGCTTGCCCGAGCTGTGCGTCTTGCCCTTGTCGTGATCGAAGAAGACGCCGGGGCTGCGGTGCATCTGGGAAACGATGACCCGCTCGGTGCCGTTGACGATGAAGGTGCCGTTCGGCGTCATCAGGGGCATGTCGCCCATGAAGACGTCCTGCTCCTTGATGTCCTTGACGGACTTGGCGCCGGTGTCCTCGTCCACGTCGAAGACGATCAGGCGCAGCGTGACCTTCAGCGGCGCGCTGTAGGTCATGTCGCGCTGCTGGCATTCCTCGACGTCGTACTTCGGCTTCTCGAGCTCGTAGTTGACGAACTCCAGCACCGCGGTTTCGTTGAAATCCTTGATCGGGAAGACCGACTGGAAGACACCCTTGATGCCCTCGCCGTCCATCGGCTCCGGCTGGTCGCCGGAGTTCAGGAAGAGGTCGTAGGAGGATTTCTGAACCTCGATGAGGTTCGGCATCTCCAGCACTTCGCGGATCTTGCCGTAGTACTTGCGCAAACGCTTCTGGCCAAGGAAGGACTGAGCCATGTGTCCGGTCACCTTTCGTTTCTCACCGGGTGCGCGTGCCGTCGGGCCCCGGCACCACACCCATACGAGACGGCGGAGAGCGATCAATTCCCGGCTTCCGTCCCACCGGAAGCCTCCCGATCGCCCAACCTCGCCTTAGAGAACCCCGGCCCCGCCGGGGCTCTCTGAGACGCCGCTGGCACCTGCCGCCCTGGGGCGAAGGGGCGCGGTCGGCCCCAGACAGGTTCGGCTGGGCCCGGGAAACCCCGGACCCAGCCCGTTCGTATCGCTCCGGGTTGCCCCGGCGCGGATTACTTGAGCTCGACTTCGGCGCCAGCCGCTTCGAGCTTCGACTTGATCTCTTCGGCTTCTTCCTTGGAGACCTGCTCCTTGACGGCCTTGCCGCCGGCCTCGACCAGCTCCTTGGCTTCTTTCAGGCCCAGGCCGGTGATGCCGCGGACTTCCTTGATCACGTTGATCTTGGAGGCGCCGGCCGACTTCAGGATGACGTCGAATTCGGTCTGCTCTTCGCCGGCGTCGCCGCCTGCGTCGCCTGCCGGGCCAGCCATCATCACTGCGCCGCCTGCTGCGGGCTCGATGCCGTACTCGTCCTTCAGGATGGTTTTCAGTTCTTGTGCTTCGAGAAGCGTCAGACCAACGATCTCTTCAGCCAGTTTTTTCAGATCAGCCATTTTGACTCTTTCCGTTTGCTATATGTGTTCCAACGTTCGGGTTTGTAACCCCACGCGGGACTCAGGATTGCCTTACGCGGCTTCCGCCTTCTCTTCGATGGTCGAAAGGATGCCCGCGATGTTGGAAGCAGGTGCGCCAATTGCACCGGCGATGTTCGAAGCCGGCGCGCCGAGCATGCTTGCGATCTGAGCGATAAGCTCGTCCCGCGAAGGCATCTTCGACACGGCTTCGACACCGGACCGGTCCAGCGCCGTCTCACCCATTGCGCCGCCAAGGATCTCGAACTTCTTGTTGTCCTTGGCGAAGTCCTCGGCCACCTTGGCTGCCGCCACGGGGTCCTCGGAGAAGGTGAGCACGGTCATGCCCGAAAGGAAGTCAGCAATGCTTTCGCAGGGCTTTCCCTCAAGGGCGATCTTGGCGAGCCTGTTCTTGGCGACGCGGACGGATGCTTCGGCCGCGCGTGCGCGTGCCCGAAGATCCTGCATCTCGGCAACCGTGAGGCCTGCGTAGTGGGCAACCACCACGACGCCAGAGCTTTCGAAGATCTGGCCGAGTTCCTCGACCACTTTCTCTTTCTGGGCTCTATCCACAGTTTCACTCCAAATATGGGGGTTTCCCCCCGGCTCTCGTTGTCCCCGGCAAGCCGGGGTTCGGGTCCGTTTCAGGGTCCCGAGGCCTAGATCGCCCGAGGGTCAAAGCCCACGGTATTCCAGTCTCGTTCCCCATCTCAGGAAGGAATTATGAAGGCGGCTGCCTTCACCCTCCGTCTCGGACAGGACGGGGCCGGCAGGCCCCGCCATTCGCACCGGCAAGCCGGCGCAAATCTCTTATGCGGCCTGCGCGTCCTGCGCGGTCGCGGCGGCAACGTCCAGCGTCACGCCCGGGCCCATGGTGGAGCTCAGCGAGACTTTCTTGACGTAGGTGCCCTTGGCGCCGGCCGGCTTGGCCTTGACCACGGCGTCGATGAAGGCGCGCACGTTCTCGGCCAGCTTGGCGGCGTCGAAGGAGGCCTTGCCGACGCCGGCGTGCACGACGCCTGCCTTCTCGGCCTTGAACTGCACCTGGCCGCCCTTGGCGTCCTGCACGGCCTGCTTGACGTCCATGGTCACCGTGCCGACCTTGGGGTTCGGCATCAGGTTGCGCGGGCCCAGCACCTTACCCAGACGGCCGACGATCGGCATCATGTCCGGGGTGGCGATGCAGCGGTCAAACTCGATCGTGCCGCCCTGGATGGTCTCCATCAGGTCCTCGGCGCCGACGATGTCGGCCCCGGCTTCCTTGGCCTCTTCGGCCTTGGCGCCACGGGCGAAGACGGCGACGCGCACGGTCTTGCCGGTGCCGTTGGGCAGGCTGACGACGCCGCGGACCATTTGGTCGGCGTGGCGCGGGTCAACACCCAGGACCATCGCGATCTCGACGGTCTCGTCGAACTTGGCGGAGGCGTTCGCCTGGATCAGCGCGACGGCTTCGTCGACGCCCAGGTTTTCCTTGCCGGCGAAGGCTTCGCGTGCGGCGCGGGTACGTTTTCCGAGTTTCGCCATCACTTCACCTCGATGCCCATGGACCGGGCGGAGCCCAGGATGATCTGCATCGCCTGCTCGACGGTGTGGGCGTTCAGATCCTTCATTTTCGCTTCGGCGATTTCCTTGACCTGCTTGGTGGTCACGGAACCGACGGTCGAGCGGCCGGGCGTCTGCGAGCCCGACTTCAGCTTGGCGGCCTTCTTCAGGTAGTACGACGCCGGCGGCGTCTTGATGTCCATCGTGAAGGACTTGTCCTGATAGTAGGTGATCACGGTGGGGCACGGCGCGCCGGGCTCCATGTCCTGCGTCTTGGCGTTGAACGCCTTGCAGAATTCCATGATGTTGATGCCGCGCTGACCCAGTGCCGGGCCGACCGGCGGGCTGGGGTTCGCCTGACCGGCGGGCACTTGCAGCTTCATCGTGCCTGCGAGTTTCTTGGCCATCTAGCCTTTTCCTTCTTCCAACGGCCGAGCGACGCGTCGCCCCGCCTTTCACGTTGTGCGGTCCGGCCGGGCGTCGCGACGCCCCGCGCCTCCCGCGGGTTCAGCCGGTCACCCTTGCTTGGTGACCTGCGTGAATTCCAGCTCGACCGGGGTTTCCCGGCCGAAGATCGACACCATCACCTTCAGGCGCTGGTTGTCCTCGTCCACTTCCTCGACCATGCCGTCGAAGTCCTCGAACGGGCCCTCGTTCACCTTCACCCGCTCGCCGATCTCGTAGTGGATCAGGGTGCGCGGGGCTTCCTCGCCCTCCTGCACGCGGTTCAGGATCTGGTTCACCTCGGCGTCGCGCATCGGCATCGGCCGGCCCTGCGGGCCCAGGAACCCGGTGACCCGGTTGGTGTTGTTGATCAGGTGGTACGAGCGGTCCGACATCTCCATGCGCACCAGCACGTAGCCGGGCATGAAGCGGCGCTCGGTGGTCACCTTCTTGCCGCGCCGCACCTCGATCACCTCTTCGGTGGGCACCAGCACTTCTTCGATCTCGTCCTCGAGACCGGCCTCGGCGACGGAGTTCTTGATCTGCTCGGCAACCTTCTTTTCGAAGTTCGAAAGAACGCTGACCGAATACCACCGCTTCGCCATCTGTGCCTCAACCCTACCGCTGCCTCGGCCTGCGCCGAAATTCCGTTTGACGGGGGCCGCGCCCCGCTGCTCGCCCCAACAAAAAGCGGCGCGCAACTCGAATCGCCGCACGCCATTGAGGGGAAAGTGGCCGTCACCTACCGTTCAATTCCGATGAATTCAAGAGGCGGCGGGATTTTTCCCCCGGCGCCGCCGGCCCGCTCCGCGCCGCGCGGCGGCGCACCGGGCCCGCAGGCCTAGCCGAAGAGGCCCAGAACCGCCTGGAGCCCGCCCTTGATCACCAAATCGACCAGCGCAAAGAAGATCGCGGTGATGGTCGCCATGATGAAGACCATGACGGTGGTCAGCAGCACCTCGCGGCGCGTCGGCCAGACGACCTTCGCCACTTCGGCGCGCACCTGCTGGATGAACTGGAGGGGATTCGTACGGGCCATCTGCTGTCTTCTCTCGCTCGGGTGAGCGGCACATACGCGGCTTGGCCCGCGAATTCAAGGGCGCTCCGGCCCCGGGGGTCCCGCCCTCGCCCGCGGGGGGCAGACTGGGCCGGCCGGGCTGCGCTTCAGCCGCGGCCCAACGCGGCGTTGCGCACCGTCAGCACGCGGCGCACGAAGCGCCCGGTGGCGATATAGGCGATCCGCGCCAGCCGCGGGTTGCGCACCTTGAGGGCGCCGTGCAGGCGCATCAGCACCCGCGCCACGCCGGCCGAACCCAGCGCCAGGTACAGCGCCGCCAGCGCGATGCCCACGACGAGGGCCGAGCCCAGCACCAGCTTGGGCCAGAGGATGATCGCCAGGATCCACATCAGCGAGCGCAGGTGCCGCATGGTGCGCCGTCGTCCGCGGCGCGCCGCCGGATCAAGCGACTGGGCGTCCGCCGCCACCAGCGCCTCGACCGCCTTGCGCGCGGCCTCTTCGATACCGTGATCCGTGACAGCCTCGGCACGGATGCCGACGGCCGAGTTCAACCTGTTTTCCTGAAACGTCATACCAATGCCTCACCGCTGAGGGCCGTTACTCAAAAGACTTCGGATCGACGCGGCCGTGGGCGCCCTACCCGGAAACCCCCGCCGGGAAATACGATTGGCGGTGGATGGCGAAGGATTGACCTAAAATTGTGGCAAACTCGCGTCGACTGCCGGGCATTTCCGCGACGAGGCCACGTATCAAGGGGCTTGCGCCCCGCGAAACGCGGCAAAAATGTGGCGGTCCGGGCCGAAAGGGGGCGCGATGCGGCGCGAAATTGCGGTGAACCGCCTGACCGCGCGCGCAAATGCGGCGTGATCCGGGGCGGGAAACGCCTGCGCGGAACGCTTGCGGTATCACCTGCGATGATGCGGGAAATGGCAGGGGCAGCAGGGCTCGAACCCGCGACCTACGGTTTTGGAGACCGTCGCTCTACCAACTGAGCTATACCCCTAAGGCCGGGTCCAGCATTTACTGATTGCCGCCCGGCATTGCAAGGCGGAATCCGGGCCGGTTTTCCGGCGCCCGCGCGGCGCGCCTAGATCCAGCGCAGCCGGCGCAGGATGGCCAGCTGCAGGGCGGCGATCAGCACGCAGAGCGCGCAGACGATCCAGAAGGCGGCGGGGCTGTCCGCCCCCGGCATGCCGCCGACGTTGATGCCCAAAAGGCCGGTCAGAAAGCCCAGCGGCAGGAAGATGACCGAGATGACCGACAGCACGTAGAGGTTCCGGTTCACCCGGTCCGACAGCAGGTTACCCAGCTCGTCCGTCACCACCGTCAGCCGGTCGCGCATGGCGTCCAGCTCCTCGACCGCGCGCTGCAGGCGGTCGTGCGCCTCCGACAGGCGGCGCAGATGCCCCTCCTCCAGGAAGGGGATCTCGGCGTCGGGCAGCTGGCCCAGCGCGTCGCGCTGCGGGGCGACGAACCGGCGGAAGAGAATCACGTCCTGCCGGGTGTCGGTGATGCCCTGGCGCAGCTCCTGGTCGGGCTCGTCCAGCACGTCGACCTCGAGGTAATCGACCTTGCCGTCAAGCTCGGCCAGGAACCCCTCGATCCGCGCGTTCAGCCCCTCGACCAGGGCGCAGAGGAAACCGCCAGCACTGCTGGGGCCCCGGCCGGCGGCAATGCGGCGGTGCAATTCGTCCACCGTCGCCAGCCGCCGCCGCGACAGCGAGATGATCCGCGCGCTGTCGATCCACAGCCGGATCGAGACCATGTCTTCCGGATCGTCGCCGGGGTTGGTGTTCACCCCGCGCAGGATCAGCATCACGCCCTCGCCCGAGGCGGTCACCCGCGGGCGCGTCTCCTCGGCCAGCAGCGCATCGAGGATCCAGGGCTCGAGGTAGTCGAGGTTGCGCTCGATCCAGGGGCGGGTCTCGGGGTCGTCCGCCTGCAGGTGCAGCCAGGCCAGGTCCGGCGCGGCCAGCGTTTCGATGGTGTCGCGGTCCGAGAGGTCCTGTCCCCGGCGCGGGCCCTGCAGGGCGATGGCGGAATGCAGCGTCGTCATGGCGCCCATCCTAGCGCGGGCCGCGGCCCTGCCAAGGGCGCGTCAAGGACGTGCCGGGCCACGAAAAAGGGCCGCCCCGAGGGGCGGCCCAGTTTTCAGTCCCGAGGGGGGACGTCTTACTCGATGATCTTCGAGACGACGCCGGAGCCGACGGTGCGGCCGCCTTCACGGATGGCGAAGCGCAGCTTCTCTTCCATCGCGATCGGGGCGATCAGCTCGACCTCGAACTTCAGGTTG
>JBPEXR010000328.1:0-6140 GCA_052031355.1 Paracoccaceae bacterium | reverse complement strand
ACATGAGCGCCAACCGCGAGGCGCTGGCCGCCGCCGCCGGCAGCGGCTTCTCCACCGCGACGGACCTGGCCGACTGGCTGGTGCGCGCGCTGAACCTGCCCTTCCGCGAGGCGCATCACGTCACCGGCAGCCTGGTGGCCCTGGCCGAGCGCACGGGCCGCGATCTGCCCGAACTTTCGCTTGACGAGATGCAGGGCGTGCATGCTTCCATCACCGAGGATGTCTATTCGGTCCTGACCGTGGATGCCTCGGTCGCCTCGCGCCGCTCCTACGGCGGCACGGCGCCCGATCAGGTCCGCGCCCAGGTCGCGCGCTGGAAGGAGCAACTGGCATGACATTTGCCATCACGCGGGCCGCGCTGGCGGCCCTGGGCCTGGCGCTGCTGGCCGGGTGCGGCGCCGACGGCGCGCCAGAGCGTCCGGCGCCGAAAAGCGGCGTCACCGTTTCGGGCGAGGCGCGTATTGGGGTGGTGCGCAGCTGGTAAGCGCCGCCCGCGGGCCGGGAGATTGCGCCCGGTGATCGCCCTCGCGGCGCGGGAGGCTCCGGGCCCGCGTTCGGCGCCCCCGGTAAGCGCCCCCGCTTCACCGCGCCGGGGGCCGCGGCCCCGAATTTCCACACGCCGCCGCCGCCCAACCGCTTGCAAACCCCGGCGCTTGGCTTTCTCATCTGCGCGCGCCCCGGCCTGACCGGGCGCTACGAGAAAGGCCTGCCCCATGTCCGACAAGCCCGACCTGCGGTCCCGCAAGTGGTTCGACAACCTCGATGACCCGGAGATGACCGCCCTCTATATCGAGCGGTACCTGAACTACGGGCTGACGCTTGACGAGCTGCGTTCGGGCAAGCCGATCATCGGCATCGCCCAGACCGGCAGCGACCTTTCCCCCTGCAACCGCCACCACCTGGAGCTGGCCAAGCGCACGCGGGATGGCATCATCGCCGCCGGGGGCATCCCGATGGAGATCCCCGTCCACCCGATCCAGGAAACCGGCAAGCGCCCCACCGCCATGCTGGACCGCAACCTCGCCTACCTGGGGCTGGTCGAAGCCCTCTACGGTTACCCGATCGACGGCGTGGTGCTGACCATCGGCTGCGACAAGACCACGCCGGCGCTGCTGATGGCCGCCGCCACGGTGGGTATCCCGGCGCTGGCCTTCTCGGTCGGGCCGATGCTGAACGGCTGGCACCGCGGCCAGCGCGCCGGGTCCGGCACCACCGTCTGGGAGGCGCGCCAGAAGCTGGCGGCGGGGGAGATCGACGGCCAGGGCTTTCTGGAGATGGTCGCCGCCTCCACCCCCTCGGTGGGCTATTGCAATACCATGGGCACCGCCTCGACCATGAACGGCCTGGCCGAGGGGCTGGGCATGCAGCTGCCGGGCGCCGCCGCGATCCCCGCGCCCTACCGCGAGCGGGGGCAGGCCGCCTATCACACCGGGCGCCGCATCGTGGAGATGGTGCACGAGGACCTGCGCCCGGCGCAGGTGATGACGCGCGAGGCCTTCGAGAATGCCATCGTCCTGTGCTCGGCCCTGGGGGGCTCGACCAACGCGCCCATCCACCTCAACGCCATCGCCGCGCATCTTGGCATCGAGCTGACCAATGATGATTGGGAGCGCCTGGGCTACGAGGTGCCGCTGCTGGTCGACATGCAGCCCGTCGGGCGTTTCCTGGGCGAGGATTTCTATCGCGCCGGCGGCGTGCCGGCAGTGATGGGCGAGCTTCTGCGCGCCGGGCTGCTGCCGCATCCGGGCGCGCGCACCGTCACCGGGCAGACGGTCGAGGCGCTGTATGCCGGCGTCGAGGCCGAGAACCGCGAGGTGATCCGCCCCCATGACGCGCCGATCCTGAAGAACGCGGGGTTCCTGAACCTTTCCGGCAACCTCTTCGATTCGGCGATCATGAAGACCTCTGCCATCGGCGAGGAGTTTCGCAGCCGCTACCTGTCGGACCCGGACCAGCCCATGGCGTTCGAAGGCGTCGCCGCGGTGTTCGACGGGCCGGAGGATTTTCACGCCCGCATCGACGATCCCGCCCTCGGGCTGACCGAGCGCAGCATCCTGGTGATGCGCGGGGCCGGCCCCAAGGGCTATCCCGGCGGGGCGGAGGTGGTGAACATGCGCCCGCCCTCCTACCTGATCAAGCGCGGCATCCGGGCGCTGCCCTGCATCGGCGACGGGCGGCAATCGGGCACCTCGGGCTCCGCCTCGATCCTCAACGCCGCGCCCGAGGCGGCGGAGGGCGGCGGGCTGGCGCTGCTGCAGACCGGTGACCGGCTGCGGGTGGACCTCAACAGCCGCCGCGTCGACATGCTGGTGGAGGAGGCCGAACTGGCCCGCCGCCGCGACGCGCTGGAGGCGGCGGGGGGCTACCCCGCGCCGGAAAGCCAGTCGCCCTGGCAGGCCCTCTTCCGCGAGAAGGTGGGCAATTTCGCGCAAGGCATGACGCTGGAGGGCGCGACCGCCTACCGCGACATCGCCGCCCGCGGCCTGCCGCGCGACAACCACTGACCGGCGGGCCGCGAGATGCCCGTGCGCGACATCCTGTGCCTTGGCGAGCCGCTGGTCGAATTCAGCCAGATCCGCGGCACCGAATGGCGCCAGGGCTTCGGGGGCGATGTCTCCAACGTCGCGGTGGCCGCGGCGCGCCAGGGCGCGCGGGCCGGCATGGCAACGCGCCTCGGCACCGACAGCTTCGGCGACATGCTGGTGCAGCTCTGGCAGGCCGAGGGGGTGGATTGCGCCGCCGTTCATCGCGATGGCGCGGCGCCCACCGGCCTCTACTTCATTCGGCACGGCGCGCAGGGGCACCGTTTCGAGTATCGCCGCGCCGGCTCCGCCGCCGCGCGCATGGGCCCGGGCGATCTGCCGCGGGCAGAGATCGCCGCCAGCGCGGTGCTGCACCTTTCCGGCATCACCCAGGCGATCAGCGCCAGCAGCCGCGCCGCGGCGCTGGAGGCGATGCGCCTTGCCCGCGCCGCCGGGCGGCAGGTCAGCTTTGATCCCAACCTGCGGCTGGCCCTCTGGCCGCTGGAGGAGGCACGCGCCGCCTTCGAGGCGGCCCTGCCGCTTTGCGACATCCTGCTGCCCGGGCTGGAGGACGCGCGCGCGCTGACCGGGCTGGAGCGGCCCGAGGAGATTGCCGAACGCCTGCTGGAAGCGGGCCCGCGGCTCGTGGCGCTGACCCTGGGGGCCGAGGGCGTGCTGTTGGCCGAACGCGGCGGGGCGCTGCAGCGCATCCCGGGCCTGGCGGTCGAGGCGGTCGATGCCTCGGGCGCCGGGGACTGCTTCGACGGTGCCTTCCTGGCGCGGCTGGCCGCGGGCGACGATCCGGCCCGCGCGGCACGGTATGCCGCCGCGGCGGCCTCGCTGTCGACACGCGGCTACGGCGCGGTCGCCCCGATCCCGCGGGCCGAGGAGGTGCGCGCCGCGCTGGCGGCGGGGTAGGGGCGATTGGTAGGTGGTAGGCCGCCGGGGGAGTCCGAAAACGAACGAAGCCCACGTTTCACCTGCACGCCTACAGCGCCAGATCGACCGATTTTCGTGGGGGGGCTTGGTAGCGGAGGAGGGACTTGAACCCCCGACACGCGGATTATGATTCCGCTGCTCTAACCAACTGAGCTACTCCGCCATGAGCGAGGCGTTGACTAGGCCATGCGCCGCGAACGGTCAACCCGAAAATCACGCCCGCGCGTGCATTTTCTGCCCGTCCCGCGGCCCGTGCATCGCGCGGCTTTTCCCCATGCCGGTTTGGGGCTAGATGAGGGGGTATGACCTGGACCTTTCCCAACGTGCTGACCGCCCTGCGCCTGCTGGCTGCCCCCGGCGTGGCGGTGATGTTTCTCTACTTCACCCGGCCCTATGCCGACTGGTTCGCGCTGCTGCTCTTCGTGGGCGCGGCGGTGACCGACTGGTTCGACGGCTACCTCGCCCGCGCCTGGAAGCAGGAGACCAAGCTGGGCACCATGCTGGACCCGATCGCCGACAAGGCGATGGTGGTGATCGCGCTGATGGTGATCGTGGGCTATTCCTCGATGTCGCCCTGGCTGGTGCTTCCGGCGACTTTCATCCTGTTCCGCGAGGTCTTCGTCTCCGGCCTGCGGGAGTTTCTGGGCGACACGGCCGGCACGCTGAAGGTCACCAAGCTGGCCAAGTGGAAGACCACCGCGCAGATGGTGGCGATCGCCGTGCTTTTCGCCCAGGGCGTTTTCGAGCATTATCTGGTCATGTCGTCCTTCGGCATGGACCAGGCCACGGTGGACGCGGTGCTGACCGGCGCCGAGGAGGACGTGAACGGCCTGCGCTGGAAGATGGCGGGCATGATCTGGTCGGGCCACCTGGGCCTGGCGCTTCTGTGGATCGCCGCGGCGCTGACCCTGATCACCGGGTGGGACTACTTCCGCAAGGCCACCCCCTTTCTGAAGGACTGACGCGATGGAGGTGCTCTACTTCGCCTGGGTGCGCGAACGCATCGGCCTGCCGCGCGAGCGGGTCGAAAGCTCCGCCGCCACGGTCGCCGAACTGGTGGAGGAGTTGCGCGGCCGCGAGGAGCGCTATGCCGCCGCCTTCGCCGACCTGTCGGCGCTGCGCGTGGCGCTGGACCAGGAGCTGGCGGATTTCGACGCCCCGCTGGGCGGCGTGCGCGAGGTTGCCTTCTTCCCGCCGATGACGGGGGGCTGAGGTGGAAGGCGCCGGCCCAGAACGCGCCGCCATCCGGGTGGAAGTGCAGCAGGCACCCTTCGATTTCGGCGCCGAGGCGCAGGCCTTCGCCGCCGCCCAGCCGGGGGCGGGGGCCGTGGTCACCTTCACCGGCGTGGTGCGCGAGGCCGGCGAGGGGCGCCTCATCGCCATGGAGATCGAGCATTACCCCGGCATGACCCGCCGCGCCCTGCAGGCCTTTGCCGAGGAAGCGCAGGGGCGGTTCTCCCTGACCGGCGCGCTGGTCATCCACCGCCACGGCCGCCTCGCGCCGGGAGAGATGATCATGATGGTCGCCACCGCCGCGCGCCACCGGGCCGAGGCCTTCGCCGGCGCGGAGTACCTGATGGACTACCTCAAGTCGCGCGCCCCCTTCTGGAAGAAGGAAATCACCGACCGCGGCGCCGATTGGGTCGCCGCCCGGGCGGTGGACGAGGCGGCGCTGGACCGCTGGACACCGGAGAAGGACGGTGTTTCGCCCGGCGCGCGAAAGCCTTAGGTCTGGGGGGTAACAACCCCGGGACCCCTCTCATGCAACGCCACCCCCTTTTCGGTATCGGCCTCGCGCTTTTCGGCGTACTGGTGCTGACGCCGGACACGCTGTTCATGCGCTGGTCGCAGATGGACGGCTGGGCCATGGTCGCCTGGCGCGGCACGCTGATGGGCGGGGCCATGCTGGCCGCCTGGGCGGTGCTGCACCGCCGCCACCTGGGGGCCGAAGTGCGCGCGGCGCGCCGCCCCGCGGGGCTGGTCATCATCCTGTGCCAGTTGCTGAACGCGGTGCTCTTCGCGCTGGGCATCGCCGTGGCGCCGGTGGCGGTGGTGCTGCTGGCGGTGGCCACCGTGCCGGTGTTCTCGGCGCTATTCTCGCGGCTCTTGATGGGCGAGCGGACGCGGCCGGCCACCTGGGCCGCCATCGCCGCGGTCTTCACCGGCATCGGTATCGCCGTCTTCGGCGAGCAGGGCGAGGGGCTGGCGCTGGACATGGGCGCGCTGCTGGGGGCGCTGGCGGGCCTCGGGGTCGCCGCCGTCATGGCGCTGAATTTCACCGTGCTGCGCCGCGACGCGGGCGTGCCGATCCTGGCCTGCGTCGGCGCCGGGGCGCTGATGGCCGGGGCGCTGGGCTGGGCGATCGCCGGCGCCGCGGCGCTGGAGGGGCAGATCTGGGCCATCGCCATCGCCGGCGGGGTGATCCTGCCGGTCTCCTTCTTCTCCATGTCGCTGGCGGCGCGGCACACGCTGGCGGCCAACGTCAGCCTGCTGCTGCTGCTGGAGACGGTGCTCGGGCCGCTCTGGGTCTGGGCGGGCGTGGGCGAGGCGCCGACCCCGGCGATGTGGCTGGGCGGGGCGGTGGTGGTGATCAGCCTCGCGCTCTACCTCGGGCACGGGGCCCGGCAGGCGCAGCGGGCGCGCCGGGCGCGGCGCGCGGGACTTGCGCGGGCGGCAGAG
>JBPEXR010000327.1:0-7576 GCA_052031355.1 Paracoccaceae bacterium | reverse complement strand
GCGCTGTTTCCCCTCTACACGGCGCTGTCGGTGGCGGCGATGGTCACCTCCGGCGCGCTGCTGGACCGCTTGGGCACGCCGCGGCTGATGCCCTGGTACCAGCTGCCGATGGTCGCGGCCTTCGCCACTTTCGCCCTTGCCCCCTCGCCCGGCTGGGCGCTGCTGGGGCTGGCCTTCCTGGCGATGACGACGGGGGCCAACGCGACGCTGCCCAACGCCTTCTGGGCCGAGTTCTACGGCACACGGCACATCGGCGCGATCAAGGCGATGGCGGCGGCGGTCATGGTGCTGGGCTCGGCCCTCGGGCCCAGCCTGACCGGCGCGCTGATCGACGCCGGCATCGGGATCGAACGGCAGTACCTGGGCGTGGCGGCCTACTTCCTTGCGGCCAGCGCGCTGATGGCCCTGGGCATCCGGCGCGCCCGGCCGGACCTGCCCCCGCAAGCGCAGCGCGCCGACACCGGGGCCGAGGCCTACCGCCCGCCCGAGGTGCCGCAGACGCCACAGACGCGGCAGAGGCCGCAGCCCCCCGCGGGGCGCTAGGGCCTAGCCGCGGCGCAGGTAGACGTAGAAGGCGCCGCTGCCGCCGTGGCGGATATGCGCCTCGCTGACCTGCAGCACGATGCCGCGCAGCGGCGCCATCTTCAGCCATTGCGGCACCTGGTGGCGCAGCACCCCGCGCGGGCGCGGCATCGGCCCCTGCCCGTCGTCCGGACGGCCCTTGCCGGTGATGACCAGCACCAGCCGCCGCCCCATCGCGTGGCTTTGCAGGATGAAGCCGGTCAGCGCCGGATGCGCCTCCTCCAGCGTCATGCCGTGCAGGTCGATCCGCGCCTCGGGGCGCAGCTTGCCGCGTTTCAGGCGCGCGTGCTGCTTGGCGTCCATCTGCACCGGCGCCCGCGCCATCCGCTGCGAGAGCGAGGCCGCCAGGTCATGCGCGGCGCGCTTCGGCGCGGCCTTCTGGCCCAGCGTGAACTCCGGCCAGCGCGCCTCGGGCTGCGGCGGGGCGGCGGGGGCGGCGGCCACGTTTCGGGGCGGAATCGTCTCTGGTTTCGCCGGGGCCGGCACCGCGCGGTCGCGCTTCTTCAGCGGCTCGGCGCTGCCCGCCACCTGGCGCCAAAGCTCCAGCTCCTCGGGGCGCAGGGGGCGCTTGCGGCGGCTCACGGCTGCGGCTCCGGCAGCATGGCGTAGGCGCGCTGGATGGGCATCAGCACCACCATGCGCCCCGGATCGCGCAGCCGCCCGGCGGCGCGCCCCGCCGCATCGCCGGTGCCGAAGAAAATGTCCGCCCGCTGCGCCCCCTTGATGGCCGAGCCGGTGTCCTGTGCCACCATCAGCCGGCGCATCGGGTTGCGGCCGTCCTTCTCCAGCCAGACGGGCGCGCCGAGGGGCACATGTGCCGGGTCCACCGCGATGCTGCGCAGCGGCGTGACGGAGCGGTTCATCGCCCCCAGCGGGCCGCGGTCGGCGGGCACCTGCGTCACCTCGCGGAAGAAGACGAAGGAGGGGTTGTGGTAGAGCAGCTCCGCCCCCTCGACCGGGTTGGCGCGCACCCAGTCGCCGATGCGCCGCGCCGAGACGGCATGCGCCTCGAAAAGGCCGCGCCGCACCAGCTCGCGCCCGATCGAGCGGTAGGGATGCCCGTTCGAGCCGCCGTAGCCCACGCGCATCATGCTGCCGTCGCGCAGGCGGATGCGACCGGAGCCTTGGATTTGCAGAAAAAACAACTCCACCGGGTCGTCGACCCAGGCCAGTTCCAGCCCCCGGCCCTCCAGCAGCCGCCCCTCCAGGATGTCCCGGCGGGAAAACCATTGCGGCGCCTCGCGCGCCTCGGGCGGCATGGCATAGACCGGGTAGCGGAAGCGCGCGTCCGGCTGGCGGGCGCCGTCCAGTTCGGGCTCGAAGTAGCCGGTGAACAGCGGCTTGGCCCCGTCCTCGATCAGCACCGGGCGAAAGAACAGCTCGAAAAAGGCGCGGGCGGCGCCGGGCTTCTGCGCCACCTGGTGCTGCGCGGCGGCGCAGAGGCTGGACCAATCGGGGTCGCGCAGGTCGGGACAGGTTTCCAGGAAGACGTCCAGCGCGGCGTCGTGATCGTCCGCCGCCCAGCCGTCCAGGTCCTCGAACTCCAGGATCGTGACGCCGGGCGTGGCCCCCGCCTGCGGCGCCATCAGCACGAGGCCCGCCAGCAGAACCGCGCCCAGCCGTGCAATCATTCGCCCGTGGCGACCAACTGCCAGTTGGGATCATCCACGCCCATGCGGCGGGCGAACGTCCAGAGGTCCTTTTGCCGCTTCGGCGTGCGCGGATCGCCCTCGACGATCTCGCCCGAGGCGTCGCGCACCGCCGACGTCAGCTCGCCCACGAAGCGCACGGTGATCTCGGCCCAGTTCTCCTCGGCGTCGTAGCGGGCCTCCTGCAGACGGATCTCGCGCACGCCCAGGAACTCCGCCTCGACCTTCAGGCCGCGGGCGTTGCGGGCGGCGACGACCTCCTCGAAGCTCTCGTAGACCTCGGGGTCGAGGTAGGGTTTCACCTCCTCGATATCGCCGCGCTCGAAGGCCATCAGGATCATCTCGTAGGCGCCGCGCGCGCCCTGCAGGAAGTCGGCCACGCCGAATTCCGGCTCGGCGCGCTTCATCTCGGCCAGCGCCTGGGCGCTGTCGCTGCCCTCCGGCACGTGGTCGATGATGTCGCGGTCCGGCCCGCCCTCGATCACCTCGAAGCCGCGGCGGCGGGGGCTTTCCTCGGGCCGGGTGACGGCGCGCGGCTTCTCGAACCCCTCGCGTGTGCCCAGGACCGACCTCAGCCGAAGGATCAGGAAGACGGCGATGCCGGCAAGCACCAGAAGCTGCAGCAGGGGGGAGTTCATGGGAACCTCTTGGCTCATGCATGGAAAGGCGCGGTAACGCTCCTTATGTAGGGGGTGCGCGGGGGCAAGTCCACCGCGCAGACCTGACCGGAAAGGACGCCGCATGTGGCTATTTGTTGCATTCCTCGCCGTGCCGCTGATCGAGATCGCCCTGTTCATCCAGGTGGGCGGCTGGATCGGCCTCTGGCCGACGCTCGGCATCGTGGTGCTGACCGCGATCCTGGGCACCTACCTGGTGCGCGGCCAGGGGGCGCAGGCCCTGGGCCAGTTGCGGCGCAGCTTTTCCGAGCTGCGCGACCCGGCCGAGCCGCTGGCCCATGGCGCGATGATCCTTTTCGCCGGCGCGCTGCTTCTGACGCCGGGCTTTTTCACCGACGCGGTGGGCTTTGCCCTGCTGACCCCGGCCTTCCGCCGCTTCGCCTTCCGCGAGATCAAGCGCCGCATCCGGGTGGAGCGGTTCGAGATGGGCCCCCAGCCCGGCCCTGGCCCCCGCGGCCCCGGCCCGCGTGGCTTTGATCCCGGCCCGGGCGGCGCGCGCCCCGCCGGTCCCGCCGGCAACGCCGGCCCTGCCCGCCCCGCGCGCGACGAGGTGATCGAGGGCGACTGGACCGAGGTCGAAGATGCCCCGCCCAAACGCCCGACGCACCGCGCCTCGGGCTGGACGAAGCACTAGGCCCGCCGCCGTTCGTCCCGGCCCCGCCCGCGCCCGCCTGCCATTGAGGCACGCGGGGCGAGGTGCTAGGAAAGCGCCCAAGACAGGATCAGGACCGGAGAGACCAATGGCCGAGAGCGAAAACGGCGCCGCCGCCGAGGGCGAAGCGAAACAGACCCAACAAAACCCCGTGAAGATGAACGTGCTGGCGCAGTTCATCCGCGACATGTCCTTCGAGAACATCCTCGCCCAGAAGGGCGCGGGTGGCGGCGACATGCAGCCCGAGGTGAAGGTGCGGGTGAACCTCGACGCCAAGAAGCGCAGCGCCGAGCATCAGTACGAGGTCATCGTCAAGCTGACCGTGGATTCCAAGCGCAAGGAAGGCGGCGAGCAACTGTTCCTGATGGAGCTGGATTACGCCGGCGTCTTCCACATCGAGAACGTCCCGGAGGACCAGCTGCACCCCTTCCTGCTGATCGAATGCCCGCGGATGCTCTTCCCCTTCCTGCGCCGCATCGTCTCGGACGTCACGCGCGACGGCGGCTTCCCGCCGCTGAACCTGGAGACGATCGACTTCCTCCAGCTGTACCGCAACGAGCTGGCGCGCCGCGCCCAGGCCCAGAAGGCCGACGCCTGAGGCCACGGGCCGTGGAAAAGATGAAGGCCGCCGGACCCCCGGCGGCCTTTTTCATTTCACGTCAGTGATTTAATTGCGCCCGGGCACAAGCCGCACCAGCGCGCCGTTCTCGAAATCCGTCAGCGCCAGGATCGCCCCGTCGTGGTCCACCGCCACATCGCGCACCCGGCCCAGGTCGCGGGCCAGGCGCTCTTCCGCCGTCACCTGGCCGTCCGACATCTCCAGCCGCACGATCCCGCCGGGCGACAGCGAAGAGATGAAGACATCGCCCCGCCAATCCTCGAAGGCCCCGCCGTCATAGACCATCATCCCCGCCGGCGCGATCACCGGGTCCCAGAAGTAGACGGGCTGCTCCATCCCCTCCATCTGCGCCTTGCCGCTGCCCACCGCGCGGCCGTTGTATTCCTTCCCGTAGGAGATGACCGGCCAGCCGTAGTTGCGCCCGGCCCGCGTCAGGTTCAGCTCGTCCCCGCCCTTGGGCCCATGCTCCACCGTCCACAGCTCGCCGTCGCGCAGGAAGGCGCCCTGGATGTTGCGGTGCCCGTAGCTCCAGATCTCCGGCAGGGCGCCCGCCTGCCCGGCGAAGGGATTGTCCTCGGGGATCGACCCGTCGAGGCGCACCCGCACCACCTTGCCGAAGGTCGTGCCCAGGTCCTGCGCCAGCACGCGGTATTCGCGCGTCGAATGCTCGCCCGTGGTGATAAAGGCGTGGCCGGCGCCGTCAAAGAGGATGCGCGCGCCAAAGTGCATCGGCGCGCTGGCCCCCGGCGTCTGGACGAAGATGTCCTCGGCGCCCTCGACCCGGCGCATGTCCTCGCTCAGCCGGCCCCGCGCCGCGGCGGTGGCAAAGGTGCCATCCTCCAGCCGCTTGGCATAGGTCCAGTAGATCATGCGGTCCTGCGCGAAATCCGGCCCCAGCGCCACGTCCAGCAGCCCGCCCTGGCGCCGCGCCGCCACCTTCGGCAGGCCGTCGATCGGCGCCGACAGCGCCCCGTCCCGCCCGACGTGCCGCAGCCGCCCCGGCCGCTCGGTCACCAGGTAGCCCGCCTCGCCCGGCAGCACCTCGATCCCCCAGGGGTGAACGAGGCCCTCCGCAACCGTCTGCCGCGCCAGCGCGATGTCGGAGTTTACAAGCTCGGCCCGGAACTGCCCCTCGCGGGCCGGTGCGAAATCGGTGTTGCGCTTGCCCCAGGTGAAGGCCGGCTCCGCGGCCATAAGGGGCAGGGCGAAGCAAGCCGCCGCCGCGCCGCTTAGAAGATGGCGAAACATGGAACCCTCCCGTGCCAGTCCAGCAAAACGCCCAGCCCCGGCCCCCCGTTCCGCGCCGCGCATCACGTCTGGCGGCGGATCCCCTTCATCTCGCCCCAAATACTCCGGGGGCCCGGGGGCAGCGCCCCCGAACAACCCACGCCATCCCGCCGCGGGGCCAGACATTCCGGGCGCTACGAGGGCTGCCTCAGCCGCCCCCCATCCGCGCCCAAAGCGCCCCGTCGCCCAGCTTGGCAACGAAGGCGCGATGCGCCTCCGCCTCTGCCTCGGTCAGGCGCGGGGGCAGGGGGTTGGGCCGGGGGCGCGGGCGCCAGTCGCTGGCCTCGGCGCCGGGGCGCGGGCCGGTGTCCACCGCGCCCAGCCCGAAGTCCGGCTGGCGGCCGCCGATCAGCTCCAGGTAGACCTCGGCCAGGATCTCGGAATCGAGCAGCGCCCCGTGCAGCGTGCGCGAGCTGTTGTCGATGCCGAAGCGGCGGCAGAGCGCGTCCAGCGTCGCCGGCGAGCCGGGAAAGCGTTTGCGCGCCATGGCCAGCGTGTCGATGGCCCGGTCCATCGGCAGCTGCGGCAGGCCCATCCAGCCCAGCTCGGCGTTCAGGAATTTCATGTCGAAGGCGGCGTTGTGGATCACCAGCCGCGCATCGCCCACGAAGTCCAGGAAGGCCTGGCCGATCTTGGCGAAGACCGGCTTGTCGCGCAGGGTGATCGAGCCGGGCTCGGGCCGTTGCGGCGGGTCCAGCAGGTCGCAGCCGATCCCGTGCACGCCGAAAGCCTCCGCCGGCATCATCCGCTCGGGGTTGATGTACTGGTGATAGGTCCGCCCGGTGGGCATGTGGTTCAACAGCTCGATCGCCCCGATCTCGACGATGCGGTCGCCGCTTTCGGGGTCGAAACCCGTGGTCTCGGTGTCGAGAACGATCTCACGCATGGCGGCTGTATCCTTCGGCGATCCGGCGCAGAACCTCGCGCACCTGGGCGCGGGCGCTCTCGACCGTGTCGGTTGTGATCACGAAATCAGAGCGGCTGCATTTTTCGGCATTGGGCATCTGTTTGGCCAAGATAGTCTCGAATTCCGCCTCGCTCATCGTGCCGCGCGCCAGGACCCGGGCGCGCTGCACCGCCGCCGGGATATCGACGCAGGCCACGGCATCCATCGTCGCATCCCCCCCGGTCTCGAACAAGAGCGGGATGTCGAAAACCACGACCCGCGCCTGCGACTGGCGATAAAACGCCGCCCGGTCCTCGGCCACCAGCGGGTGGACGATGCCCTCGATCACCTTCAGCGCGCCGGCATCCTCGGCGATGGCGCGGCGCAGCGCGGGGCGGGAGACGGCGCCCTCCACGATGGCCTGCGGGAAGGCCGCGCCAATGGGGCCCACCGCGGCGCCGCCCGCGGCGTAGAGGCGGTGAACCGCGGCATCCGCGTCCCAGACGTCGCAGCCTTCCTCGGCGAACAGCCGCGCCGTCGTCGATTTGCCCATGCCGATAGAGCCGGTGAGCCCGAGGCGAAAGCTCATAGCAGCACCGCTTCGCGCGTCTCCGCCGTCACCTCGGGCCGGCGGCCGAACCAGCGCTCGAACCCCGGCACCGCCTGGTGCAGCAGCATCCCCAGCCCGTCGACGGCGGTGCAGCCGGCGGCGCGGGCGCTGCGCAAAAGCTCTGTCTCCAGCGGGTTGTAGACGAGGTCCGTCACCACCGTGCCCGGGCGCAGCCCGTCCAGCGGCACCCGCAGCGCCGGCTGGCCGGTCATGCCCAGCGAGGTGGTGTTGACGACCAGCCCCGCCGCCTCCACCGCGTTGCCGGCCTGTACCCAGTCCAGCACCCGCAGGCGGTGGCCGAAGTCGTCGCGCAGCCGCTCGGCCCGGGCGCGGGTGCGGTTGGTCACGATCAGCTCCGGCACGCCGGCGTCCAGCAGCGCGGCCACCACCGCGCGCGCCGCGCCCCCGGCGCCCAGGATCAGCGCCGGCGCTTCCTGCGCCCGCCAGTCGGGCGCGCCTTGGCGCAGGTTCTCAAGGAAACCGTAACCATCCGTGTTGTCTGCATAAATTCGGCCGTCCGGGCGGAAGATCAGCGTATTCGCGGCGCCGATCAGCGTGGCGCGGTCGCTGACCTGGTCCGCCATGCGCAACACGGTTTCCTTGTGCGGAATGGT
>JBPEXR010000326.1:0-2308 GCA_052031355.1 Paracoccaceae bacterium | reverse complement strand
GGCCCGCGCCGCGCGACGATATCGCCATCGCGCGGCTGCGCGCCGCCGGAGCGCTGGTGATCGGCAAGACCAACGTGCCGGAGTTCGGGCTGGGCAGTCACACCTTCAACCCGGTGCACGGGGCGACCCGCAACCCCTACGCGCCGGGGCGCAGCGCGGGCGGCTCCTCCGGCGGGGCGGCGGCGGCACTGGCGGCGCGGATGCTGGCCTTCGCCGACGGGTCGGACATGATGGGCAGCCTGCGCAACCCGGCCGGCTGGTGCAACGTCTACGGCATGCGCCCCAGCTGGGGGCTGGTGCCGTCCGAGCCGCAAGGCGAGAGCTTTTTCACCATGCTCTCCACCCTCGGCCCCATGGCACGCTGCCCGCGCGACCTGGCGCTGGGGCTCACGGTCATGGCCGGGCCGGACCCGCGCCAGCCGCACGGGATGCGCGCCGCGGCGCTGATGCCGCCCGAGGATGCCTCGGCCCAGGGGCTGCGCATCGGCTGGCTGGGCGACTGGGGCGGCGCGCTGGCGATGGAGGCCGGCGTGCTGGACCTCTGCGCGGAGACGCTGGAGGCGCTGCGGGCCGCCGGTTGCGAGGTGAAAGACTGCCCGCCGCCGATGGAGCTGTCGCGCCTCTGGTCCGCCTGGACGGACCTGCGCGCCTGGTCGGTCGCCGCCAGCCTTGATCCGCTGGCCGCCGATCCGGTGCGGCGGGCGAAACTGAAGCCCGAGGCGGTCTGGGAATGGGAGCGCGGGATCGCCCTCACGGGCGCTGCCGTGCAGGCCGCAAGCCGCCTGCGGACCGAATGGTTCGAACGCGCCGCGGCCCTTTTCGAGCGCTACGACGCCCTGGCCCTGCCCAGCGCGCAATGCTTCCCCTTCGATGTCGAGGCGCGCTGGCCGCAACAGATCGCCGGGCGCGACATGGACAGCTACCACCGCTGGATGGAGGTCGTCGTGCCCGCCAGCCTGGCGGGGCTGCCGGCCATCTCCGTGCCCGCCGGCTTCAGCGCGGATGGACTGCCGATGGGCCTGCAACTGATCGGCCCGCGCGGCAGCGATGCCCGCCTGCTGGAGATCGCCCAGGCATTGCACCGCCGGCGGGACCTCGTGGCCGCGCATCCGCCGGAGCTTTAGCAGGGCGGTGGCGGGACTTCGGGAAGGCCTTCAGTGGCGTGTTGCGTGTTTGGCGGTCGCTAGCTGAGGGGGGGCGAGCAGGGGCGGCGGGTGCCTGCCGCAGACGGGCCTTTCGATGCAACTGCTGGGCGCGGATCGCGGTGGGCCGGGCCTCAACTCTCCGGTCGTGATTGCTGGGGTCTACGCCTCGATCGCAGCGCCATCGCGTGCCCGGAAACTCTACCCCGCAGCCGCCCCGTCCAATGCTTCCAGCCGCGCGCGCAGCGTCGCAGCTTGGGCCACGCCGGCCTCCAGCGCGCAGACCCATGCCTGGGTGAGCCAGAACCGCGCCTCGCCGCGCGGCGCGTGGCGCGCAACCTCGTCGTAAAGCCGCGCCAGCGTGGCCGCGTCGCCCCGCGCGCGGGCCTGGTGCAATTGCCGGTCCAGCGCGGCGGGCGTCACGGGCGCACCTCCAGCATCCGTTCGGCCACCCAGCGGTGGAAGGCATGGGTGGGCCCGTCCATCTCGGGGGCGAAACAGCCGCCGTCGAAGGCGCCGTGGCGGGCGCGCTGCATGCCCTCGACCACGCCGACGTCTTCTTCGAACACCCCGCGCCAGGTCTGCGCGTTGGCGGTGCGGGCGGCGTCATCGCCCTTTGGTGCGGCGTAGAACAGATGCACCTCCTCGCGCACAGCCTCCGCGCCTTCGGGCATCAGGACGATCGCGAAGGCATGGTCGCGGTGCACGCCCAGCAGCACGTTGGGAAAGACCGCGAGGTATTCCGCCGCCGCGTCCCAGGCCGGTGGCAGGCCGGCGAAATCCGCGAAGGCCGCCCCGCCATCTGCCCCGCCTTCCGGACCCCCTTCCGTGCCCGCTGCCGCAACCGGCTGGCGGTAGGCGCGGGTGCCCTGGCCGGCGAGGCCGGGGGCGATGATGGGGTAGTGATCCTCCAGCCGCGAATAGGCGTTTAGGCCGGGGTGCACCCAGGGCAGGTGGTAGCTTTCGCAGTAATTCTCGACCGCCAGCTTCCAGTTGGCAGCGAGGCGCAGGGTGAAGGTGGACCCCGCGCCGCCATGGTGCCAGACGACCCGGTCGAAGGCGCGCCAACGCTCCAGCAGCGGCGCCTGCGCATCCTCGAACGCGGGCGCCGTGCCGGAAAGGTTCACCCAGATCAGCCCGAAGCGCTGCGCGCTTGGCACCTCGCG
>JBPEXR010000325.1:0-2336 GCA_052031355.1 Paracoccaceae bacterium | reverse complement strand
GCCCCCACGGGCAGATCGTAGCCGGCGATGCGCGCGGCGACGGGTGCGAAGAAGGCGTCGGCGGCGCAATAGGCGCCGAAAAGCCAGGGGCCCTCTTCCTCGGCCTCGCGGCGGGCGTGGTCCCAAAGCGCCTCGATCCGCGCGAGGTCGGCCTTCACGGCGTCCGAGACTGCCACCCCGGTGTAGGACGTGCGCAGGTTCATCGGGCATTCGCCGCGCAGCGCCTCGAAGGCGCTGTGCATCTCGGCCACCAGCGCGCGGGCGGCGGCGCGGGCGCGCGGGGCGGCGGGCCAGATTCCGCACTCGGGGTGCCGGTCGGCCAGCTCCTCCGTGATCGCCAGCGTGTCAGGCACGACGGCGCCATCGGGGCACAGCAGCACCGGGACGGTGCGCGCGGGGGCGATATCGGCCAGTTGCTCGACCACCGGGGCCGCGCTGAAGTCGATCATGCGCGTCCGGTAGGGCAGGTCGAACCGGTCCAGCAGCAGCCAGCCCCGCAGGGACCAGGAGGAATACGCGTAGTCGCCGATGAGAAGTTCGTAAGTCATGCAATGGTGTTAGCCTGCCGCCCGCGACGGAAGAAGGCTTTTTTGCCCACAATTTCGCCTAGGGGCGCTGATTGATCGCTGTGCAGCGCCAGCTGTCGCTTTCGCGCACCAGTTGCGTGAGGGAGAGCGGCTCCAGCCGGTGTCCGAAGACGGTGGTCGTGTCGCACCCCAGCGCGCGTTGCAGCTGGCTGAGGATCACCCCGAAATGCGCCACGACGATCACCGCGCCGCCCGCGTGGGCGTCGCAGAGGCGGTCGATCTCCGGGTCGACGCGGGCGCGCAGATCATCCCAGCTTTCGCCCCGAGGCGGGCGCACATCGCCGGGGCGCTCGTAGAAGGCGCGCAGCAGCTCGGGGCTTTCCTGTTCGACCTCGTCGGCGCGCCGCATCTCCCAATCGCCGAAATGCATCTCGCGCAGGGCGGGGGAGGCGGGCAGCCGCGGCCGGGCGCCGGCGATGGCGGCGGCGGTGTCGCGGGCCCGGCGCAGGGTCGAGGCGATGACCGGCGCCGCTGCGGGCAGCGCGGCGGACAGGCGCGCCAGCGCCGCGCGGTCCGACAGGTCGGCGGGCAGGTCGGTCCAGCCGACCATCCCCTTGGCATGGGTCGGCCCGTGGCGCACGAGGAAGAGCTGCGTCATGCCTCGCTCCCTGCGTCCGGCAGGTGACCTTTCAATACCAGCGGCAGCCCGGCGACGATCTGCACCGCCAGTTCTGCCTGGGCGGCCAGGGCGATGTTGAGCCGGCCCTGCGCGCTGCGAAAGGCGCGCCCCAGCGCATTCTCGGGCACGATGCCCTGGCCGACCTCGTTCGAGACGACGACGACGGGCTGCGGGCAGGCGGCCAGCGCCTGCAGAAGCTGCGCCTGCGCAGGCTCCAGCGCGCGGTCTTCCATCATCAGGTTGGTCAGCCACATGGTCGCGCAGTCCAGCAGCACCGGCGCCTCGGCCCGCGCCAGCGCGGGGCCCAGGTCGATCGGCGCCTCGGTGCAGGACCAGCCGGCGCCGCGGCGGGCGCGGTGGGCGTCGATCTTGGCGCGGGTTTCGGCGTCGAAGGCGCGGGCGGTGGCCAAATACAGGCGCCGGGGCGCGGCGCGTTCGAGCAGCGCCTCCGCCCAGGCAGACTTGCCCGAATTCGCGCCGCCTAGGACGAAAGTGAGGCGTGGCAACATGTTTTTTGCATTCAAGAATGAACCCAACGGGGGGGTTCTGCGTAACCTTTACAAAGGAACAAGCCAAGGGCGCCGGTCGCCCGACAACCTGGGGAGTGCCATGCCGCTGGACGCAATGAACGACACAACCCTGTCCCGCCGGGCCATGAAGGCCGAGTTGCTGGACGCGGAAACCGAACTCCGCCTTGCCTATGCGTGGCGCGACAACCGGGACGAGGAAGCCCTCCACCGCCTGATCACCGCCTACATGCGGCTAGCTATCTCGATGGCCGCCAAGTTCAAGCGCTACGGCGCGCCGATGAACGACCTGATCCAGGAAGCCGGGCTGGGCCTGATGAAAGCCGCCGACAAGTTCGACCCCGACCGGGGGGTGCGATTCTCGACCTACGCGGTCTGGTGGATCAAGGCGAGCGTCCAGGAATACGTCATGCGCAACTGGTCGATGGTGCGCACCGGCTCCACCTCCAGCCAGAAGTCGCTGTTCTTCAACATGCGCCGCGTCCAGGCCCGGTTGGAGCGTGAGGCCAGCCAGCGCGGCGAGGAGCTGGATCGCCACCAGCTGCGGCAGATGATCTCGGCCGAGATCGGCGTGCCGCTGCACGATGTCGAGATGATGGAGGG
>JBPEXR010000324.1:0-3430 GCA_052031355.1 Paracoccaceae bacterium | reverse complement strand
CTTCGACGACGTGCGCTTCTCCAACTCGATCAACAAGGTCTCCTACGAGGTCGACGCGATCGACGCCTCCTGGAACACCGACACCGAGTACGAGATGGGCAACACCGGCCACCGTCCGGGCGTCAAGGGCGGCTACTTCCCGGTCAACCCGATCGACGACGGGCAGGACATCCGCTCGGAAATGCTGTCGACGATGAAGCGCCTCGGCATGAAGGTGGACAAGCACCACCACGAGGTCGCCTCCTGCCAGCACGAGCTGGGGCTGATCTTCGACAGCCTGACCAAGCAGGCGGACGAGCTGCAGAAGTACAAGTACGTCATCCACAACGTGGCGCAGGCCTACGGCAAGACGGCGACCTTCATGCCCAAGCCGATCGCCGGCGACAACGGCACCGGCATGCATGTCAACATGTCGATCTGGAAGGACGGCAAGCCCCTCTTCGCGGGCGACAAATACGCCGACCTCAGCCAGGAGGCGCTGTACTTCATCGGCGGCATCCTGAAGCACGCCAAGACGCTGAACGCCTTCACCAACCCGGCGACCAACAGCTACAAGCGCCTGATTCCGGGCTTCGAGGCGCCGGTGCTGCGCGCCTATTCGGCCCGCAACCGTTCGGGCTGCGTGCGCATCCCCTGGACCGAAAGCCCGAAGGCCAAGCGCGTCGAGGCCCGCTTCCCCGACCCCGCCGCCAACCCCTACCTGGCCTTCGCCGCCCTGCTGATGGCCGGCCTCGACGGCATCAAGAACAAGATCGACCCGGGCGAAGCGATGGACAAGAACCTCTACGATCTGCCGGCGGAGGAGCTGGAAGGCATCCCCACCGTCTGCGGCTCGCTGCGCGAGGCGATGGAGGCGCTGCAGAAGGACCACGACTTCCTGCTGGCGGGCGACGTCTTCACCAAGGACCAGATCGACGGCTACATCGCCCTGAAGATGGAAGAGATCGAGGTTTACGAGCACACGCCGCACCCGGTCGAGTTCGCGATGTACTACAGCTGCTGATCACCAGCCGCAGGTTGCATGAAACTTCATGCTTGAGAGGGCGCCCCAAGCGGGCGCCCTTTTTCATGGTTCGGCACGTTGTTTTCATTATGGAATTTCTGAATTACCTCAGGGAACCCCCTGTAAACTTCGCCCCGCCAAGGGAAAAACTGAATGGTGCCCAATTTCTACCGCAATGTGCCTTGATACTCGGTCCCGGTTGAGTTGGGGATTGGGCGGTGACGCTGATTACCGGTACGCATGAGGCGGGTCTGTTCTTCCTTGGACGGCTAAGCCTCGACATCCTGCATCTGGGCGAAAACGCCCGTCGCGCCGCCGAAGAGGCGGGCGCGCCGGTTCTGCGTTTCGAGATGCTGAACGGTCGCGCGCTGCGCCTCGCGACCGCACGGGTGGAGATCGTCCTGTCGGTGCCGCGTTACCTCGAGCCGGGCGAGCTGCCCGAGACCTTCGCCGAGGCCGCCGCGCAATGCGAGGCCATGGTCCACCTGCGCCTGGGCAGCCTCGCCGCGCTGGAAACCCCCGCCTCGGCGGCCGAGATCGACCGCCTGGGCTACGCGCTGGCCACCTCGCTGGGGCAGGAGACGGGGGCCGATTTCCTGCATGTCGCCGCCGCCGATCCGGCCAGCGAGACCGCGCAGCTTTCCGGCCCGCAGCGCGCCCCGGTACGCGTGCGCCGCACCGTGCCCCTGCGCGCCCGGCTGCACGGGTTCGACTGCGCGACGAACGATGCGCCGGACGTCGAGGCCGAGGCCCTCCCGGGCAGCGCCCCGCCCCTTTCTGACAGCGCCGCGCCGCGCCCCCGCACGCCGCGGGCCCGCCCCGCCGCGCGCCCGCAGGCCCAGCGCCCCACCAGCGCCGAGGCCGCCGCCCAGCGCGCCGCCCTGCAGGCCGCGCTTGGCGCCGCCGGCGCGCCGCGCACCCGCACCGTGGCCCCCGCCCCCGCCATCATCGAGGACGCGCCCGAGAAACTGTCGCGCGACCAGACCCACGCCCTGCTGGGCCAGACGCTGCAGCTGGGCGCGCGCGAGCGGAACTGCGCGGCCCAGGACAACCAGCCAACCTGCATGATCGCGCGCAGCGCCGTGTGGCTTTTCACCTTTGCCGTGGGCGTGCTGGTGCTGCCACTGGGCGCGCTGCTGGCCATGTTCCACCTGCGCGACGGCGACAACTACCGCCTGCGTCCCGTCACCCTGCTGATGGCCAGCCTTGCGACCTGGGTCACCGGCGTCGCCGCCACCGCGCTGCCGCTCTTCTGACCCGGCGCGGGCCGCCGCCTGTTCCTGCTCAACCCAGCCAAGCTGGTCGCCCCCGCGCCCCCGGACGCCGCACCGCGCCTGCGGCGACATCACCGCGCCCTGCCGTGCCGCCCTACCCCTTGCCGCGCCCCCGGCCCACGCTAGGCTGATGGGGCAAGACGCGAACAGGAGTTTTGCCATGCACTTGCACCCCCGATTTCCCGCCCCCCGCCGCCAGCCCGCCCGCGCCGCCGCTAGGGCGGCAACCCGCGCCCTGCGCGGCGCCGCGCTGACCCTCGGGCTGACGGTCACCGCCGGCGCGGCCGCCGCCGCCAGCTGCGGCAACACCGCCAACGGTTTCGAGGCCTGGAAGGCCGAGTTCGCCCGCGAGGCGCAGGCCGCCGGCGTCGGGTCCCGCGGGCTGCAGGCGCTGCAGCAGGCGCGCTATGCCAGCGGCACCATCGCCGCCGACCGCAACCAGAAAAGCTTCAACTACAGCCTGGAGAAGTTCATGGAGGTGCGCGGCAGCGCCACCATCGTGAACCAGGGGCGCAAGAAGCTGGCGCAGAACCGCGCCTTCTTCGACGGGCTGGAGCAGCGCTTCGGCGTGCCCGCCGGCGTGCTGATCGCCATCCACGGGATGGAGACCGGCTTCGGCGGTTTCATGGGCGACAGCAGCGTCGTCTCGGCCATCACCACGCTGGCCTATGACTGCCGCCGGTCGGATTTCTTCAAACCCCATGCCATCGGCGCGCTGAAGCTGGTGGACCAGGGCGCGATCACCGGCTCGACCAAGGGCGCCAAGCACGGCGAGCTGGGGCACACGCAGTTCCTGCCGGGCAACGCGCTGCGCTACGGCGTGGACGGCAACGGCGACGGGCGGGTGGACTTCTACAACCTTTCCGACGCGCTGGCCTCGACCGCCAATTACCTGCGCGCCAAGGGCTGGCAGCCGGGCGCGGGTTACCAGCCGGGCCAGCCGAACTTCCGCGTGCTGCAGGAATGGAACGCCGCCGGCGTCTACCAGAAGGCCATCGCCATCATGGCGCAGCAGATCGACGGGTGATGCCTTGCGCCGGGCCGTCCCGTCAGCGGGCGGCCCGGCCGCCTGGCCCGCGCGCCGCAGCTAGAGGTCGGTGCGCAGGTGCCAAAGCTCGGGGAAAAGCTCCACCTCCAGCATCCGGCGCAGGTA